>JAUUSJ010000027.1 GCA_030841965.1 Blautia sp. | reverse complement strand
ACCGTGGGAACGAACGTGTTTTTAGAGGACATATCGACGGACTCTCTTAGCGTCTCCCCCCTATTCTCTTAACGTCCCCTATTCTATTCTTAAAAAAATTTTCTAAAATTGAAAAAAATAAGTTGACAAATCAAAGCAAGAGGAATATAATGGGAACAATTCATATAAAACATATCAACTTACTAGGAAATAACAAGGAGGAAAAATATGAAAACAAAAAAGATAGCAATATTTAGTTTAATAGCAACCCTGACAACCATCACCCTACTCGGATGCTCTTCTGGCAATGCCAAAGAGAGTAATTCTTCCACCTCGGATACCATATCCATCACAAACGTATCCTATGACCCGACAAGAGAATTATACGAACAGTATAATAAACTCTTCGCCGAACACTGGAAAAAGGAAAAAAATCAGGATGTGGAAATCACCCAATCGCACGGCGGCTCTGGTAAGCAAGCATTGGAAGTCGCAAACGGTCTCGAGGCGGACGTAGTCACCCTAGCTTTGGAGTACGATATAAAAGCGATTCAGGACGCAGGATTAATAGAAGACGGATGGGTGCAAGAATTTGACAACGACAGCGCCCCTTATACATCCACCATCGTCTTCTTAGTTCGAAAAGGCAACCCTAAAAATATCAAAGACTGGGATGACCTAATCAAGCAGGATGTGGGAGTTATCACCCCAAACCCAAAAACTTCTGGCGGTGCTCGCTGGAATTATCTAGCGGCGTGGGCATACGCAGATAAACTTTATAACGGTGACGAACAAAAGATTAAAGATTTCATGAAAAAGCTATACCAAAATGTCCTCGTCCTAGATTCAGGAGCGAGAGGAGCCACAACCTCCTTTGTAGAAAACGGACAGGGAGATGTCCTTATCGCCTGGGAGAATGAGGCATATTTATCCGTCAGAGACTACCCAGATGATTACGAGATTATCACTCCGAGCATCAGCATTTTAGCACAGCCTTCTGTGGCAGTTGTGGATTCCGTAGTCGATGAGAGAGGAACAAGGGAAGTAGCTACAGAGTATTTGAGCTATCTATATTCTGACGAGGCTCAGAGAATTGCGGGAGATAATTATTATCGACCTTCCAACGAGGAAATTTTAAAAGAGTATGAAAATGTATTTGATTTAGATGTAAATCTAGTTACGATAAAAGATTTTGGAGGATGGGATAAGGCGCAGGAAACGCATTTTGCAGATGGCGGTGTGTTTGACCAGATATATGAAAAATAATGAGCTTATCTCAGTAGAAAGATAGAAGAAACGATAATTTTAAGTGATTTGTAGAATAATTAAGCGAAAAAGGGAGGAGTACAAAATGAGAAAAACGAGAAAACGGGTCATCCCTGGTTTCGGTCTGACGATGGGAGTAACCCTTGCTATGCTCAGTATTATCGTGTTGATTCCGTTGGCGTCTTTAGCAGTATATTCTGCCAAGCTTGGCATAGGGGAGTTTTTCGAGGTTATTACAAGGGAGAGAGTATTATCTAGTTTTTATGTGAGCTTTATCACAGCTTTCGTGGCATCCATTATCAACGCCGTTATGGGAATGATTCTAGCGTGGGTTCTCGTCCGATATGATTTCCCTGGAAAGAGAATTATGGATGGGATGATAGAACTCCCCTTTGCTCTTCCCACAGCAGTGGCGGGAATTGCACTCACATCGCTGACCTCGGATACTGGTCTGGTAGGAAAGTTTTTTAACCAGTTTGGAATCAAGATAGCTTATACAAGGATTGGAATTACCATTGCCTTGATTTTTATAGGAATTCCGTTTGTGGTTCGGGCGGTACAGCCTGTACTAGAGAAATTAGATGGAAGCTACGAGGAGGCTGCGATGGTTTTGGGAGCGAAGCCGGCTACTATATTTAGAAGAGTGATTTTCCCAGAATTAATGCCCGCCTTATTTACAGGGATGGGGCTGGCGTTTGGGAGATGTCTTGGAGAGTATGGAAGTGTTGTCTTTATAGCGGGAAATAAACCTTATTACACAGAAATCACTCCACTTATCATTATGTCGGAGCTTCAAGAGTACGATTATGCGAGTGCCACATCGATAGCTCTCGTCATGCTTTTTGTATCATTTTTCATTTTATTTACAGTCAATGCTTTGCAGGCTCATAACTCAAAACGAATTAGAGGAGGAAATCACCGATGAGAACGAGAAAAAAAGATAAGAAGGCAGGGATTATAAAGTGGCTGCTTATCGGAATTAGTGTTTTATTTCTGGGGATTATGTTGGTGCTCCCACTTATCGTCGTAGTCACGGAGGCATTAAAAAAGGGCTGGGAATTTTATATATCCGCCGTGACAGATGAATATACGATAAAGGCATTGATATTAACGATGCAGGCGACGATAGCGGCCGTTCTTTTTAATACTATTTTTGGATTATGCGCTGCGTGGGCGTTGACGAGATTCCATTACCGAGGGAAAAAATTACTGACGACATTGATTGATATCCCAGTGACGGTCTCACCGATTATTGCGGGACTTATCTATATTTTAGTTTTTGGAAAGCAGAGTGCGCTCTATCCTCTCCTCTCTCAAATGGGAGTGAAAATTGTATTTGCGGTTCCTGGAATTATACTTGCGACGATATTTGTCACATTTCCGTTTGTCTCGAGAGAGCTGATTCCAGTTTTGGAGGCGGTCGGAACAGACGAGGAGGAGGCCGCCGCATTGATGGGAGCGAGGGGAATGACAATCTTTTGGAAAATAACCTTCCCTCATATAAAATGGGCATTTCTCTACGGTGTTGTCTTATGTACGGCGAGAGCGATGGGAGAGTTTGGTGCGGTATCCGTCTTATCTGGACATCTGCGAGGCAAGACAAATACCCTGCCTCTCCACGTAGAGATATTATTTAATGAATTTCAGTATGTGCCGGCTTTTGCGGTATCATCGATTCTTGTGATTTTGGCAATTATCTTGCTCGTAATTCGGAGCATCGTGGAATATAGAGGAAAAAAGGAGACATAGATATGTACGTGGAACTAAGAAATATTAATAAGACATTTGGTGCTTATAAGGCGTCGGATGACGTGAATTTTGGCATTGAGAAGGGAAAATTAATCGGACTTTTAGGACCAAGTGGCAGTGGAAAAACAACGATACTCAGAATGATTGCTGGGTTGGAACAGCCAGATAGCGGGGAGATTATGATTGGCGGAGAAATTGTAAATGATATACCGCCGAGTGCGAGAGGAATTGGATTTGTATTTCAAAACTATGCTCTGTTTCGCTATATGACGGTGTACGATAATATCGCCTTTGGATTAAAAGTAAAAAAAGTAGACAATAAAAAGATTAAAGAGAGAGTTTCGGAACTTTTGTCATTGACAGGGCTTAGCGGATTGGAAAAACGCTATCCAAGTCAGCTCTCGGGAGGACAAAGACAGAGAGTGGCATTTGCAAGAGCTTTAGCACCCAATCCTCAGCTTTTGCTCTTAGATGAGCCGTTTGCAGCTATCGATGCGAAAATCAGATTAGAGCTTAGAAGCTGGCTAAAAGAAATGATTGAGAAATTGGGGATAACGAGTATTTTTGTCACACATGACCAGGATGAGGCAATCGAGGTGGCTGACGAGATTATTATTACGAATCAGGGAAGAATTGAGCAAAAGGGAACACCGATGGAGGTGTATCAAAATCCTCAGACTGCGTTTACGGCATCCTTCTTTGGGCAGACATCAGTTGTTGATTATCGTAAGCTTCACTATTTTGAACCGATTGAGGGGACCAATAAAGCGATTGTGCGTCCAGAATTTGTAAAAGTCACGAAGAAAAATGAAGTCCAAGTTTATAAAAGCTCTGCGATGGAAGCTGTGGTAGAGAGAGTTTCTTTTCGCGGCAATAATTTGGAGCTTAAAGTTCGCCTCGGGGAAATTTTGCTCACTGCAAAGCGAGGATTAGAAGAAGAGCCAGTGCAGGAGGGCGAGAAGGTAGATGTCTTTGTCTATAAAGTTTTGGCTATTAAGGAAAATCAGGTATTTTTAGTTGAGAATAGCTCTATCCGAGAGGAATCTTTAGTGATTTAGTTAAAGTAGAGGGAGAGATAATCAGAGGAAAATTTGACAAAGTTGAGAAAGTTGAGATAGAAATATTTTTTTGTATATATTTATATTGCTTGACTGGAGTGAAGAAAATATGAGAAGAAAATTAGAGGTAGAAAAAATTAAGACAGATATTCTTATAGTGGGAGGAGGAACGGCGGGATGCTATGCGGCGCTGACCTTATCTAGGAACTGTGGATATCAAGTCTTGATTGCAGAGAAGGCAAATATTAAGAGAAGTGGATGTCTGGCGGCGGGTGTGAATGCGATTAATGCCTATATTGTAAAAGGGCGGACGCCAGAGGACTATGTGGATTACGCCACGAAGGATGCCGCTGGGATTGTGAGGAGAGATTTATTACTCTCAGCGGCGAGACGGTTTAATGATGTGACAGCAGATATGGAAGAATTAGGGCTTGTCATTTTAAAGGATGAAAATGGGGAGTATGTCGCCAGAGGAAACCGAAATATTAAGATAAATGGGGAGAATTTTAAGCCTATTTTGGCGAGGGCAGTTCATAGTGAGGAGAAGATTAAAGTTCTTAATTATATCAATATAACGAATTTATTAGTGAGTGGAAATCAAGTATACGGTGCGGTAGGATTTTCTGTCGTGGAAGAGAAAGCTTATATTATCCAGGCGAGAGCGGTCTTAATTGCCACTGGCGGTGCAGCTGGATTATATCGACCAAATAATCCAGGATTTTCCAGACATAAAATGTGGTATCCGCCGTTTAATACAGGTGCGGGCTATGCGATGGGAATTTTGGCAGGTGCGGAGATGACTTCGTTTGAGATGCGATTTATCGCTCTTCGATGTAAGGATACGATTGCTCCCACAGGGACGATTGCTCAGGGCGTCGGGGCAAAGCAGGTGAATGCGAGAGGGGTTGTATATGAGGAGAAGTACGGCTTGACGACGAGTGAGCGTGTCTATGGAACTGTGCGAGAGAATCAGCTTGGAAATGGTCCTTGTTATCTGAGGACGAGTGAGATTACAAAGGAACAAGACGAGGAACTGCTTCGGGCTTACCTAAATATGGCTCCGAGTCAGACTTTAAAGTGGATAGAGAGCGGCAAGCTTCCGAGTGAGCAGGATGTGGAGATAGAAGGAACAGAGCCCTATATTGTCGGAGGTCATACTGCCAGCGGATACTGGGTAGATACGAATAGAGAGACGACGATAGAAGGACTTTATGCGGCGGGAGACGTGGCAGGAGGATGTCCGCAAAAATATGTGACAGGTGCATTGGCAGAGGGAGAGATTGCCGCATTGGCTATTCTCGATAAATGGCAAAAACTAGAAAAGGTAAGAGAGCAGGAAAAGATAGAAGAGCAAGAAAGAAAAAAGATACAAGAGCAGGCAGATAAAATCATAGAAGAGTACGAGAAGATTTATAATACGAAAAATTCTCTATTTTCTGTGGAAGAGCTAGAAGAGGCGATGCAGAAGGTGATGGATGAGTATGCGGGAGGAATCTCCACTTACTATCAGTATAATGAAAAGCAGCTAAATCTGGCAGATGAAAAGATTGATTGGCTCTTAAAATTGACGAATCAAATCTCTGCCCCCGATATGCATGAGCTTTTGTTTGCGTATGAGTTAAAGGAAAGATTATGGATATGTAAAGTATTGATTGCACATTTGCGAAGCAGAAAAGAGACGAGATGGCATTCTTTTAATGAAAACTTAGATTATCCGAAAACAGATGAAAATTATTTTAAGTATGTAAATTCCAAGATGGAAGATGGAAAGATAAAAATCTGTTTTCGAGATATTGTAAAGGAGGATACCTATGAGCATACGAATTAATCAAGAAAAATGCGTAGGATGCGGGAGATGCGAGGAAGTATGCCCGGGAACCCTGATTGCGATAGAAAACCATAAGGCGTGGATGAAATATCCAAAAAATTGTTGGGGATGTGTATCTTGTGTCAAGGAATGTGCGGTGGGAGCAATTGATTTTTATCTCGGCGCAGATATCGGAGGCAAGGGAAGCGTGATGAGCGTCTCAAGCGATAGGGATATCCTCGAGTGGAGAATAAAAAAACCAGACGAAAAGGATGTTATTATTCAGGTGAATAGAAAAACTTCCAATCGATATTGAAAATCTTTATGAGAATAGGAGAATGATATGAGTAGATTATCACATTTAGACGAATTAGAGGCAGAAGCAATCTATATTATCCGTGAGGTTGCAGCGGAATGCGAAAAGCCAGTTATGCTGTATTCCATTGGAAAGGATAGCTCGGTTATGCTTCATCTGGCATTAAAGGCTTTTTATCCAGAAAAGCCACCTTTTCCTTTTTTACATGTAAATACGACATGGAAATTTAAGGAAATGATTGAATTTCGAGATAAAACTGCCAAGGAGCTTGGCATCGAGATGCTGGAGTATATTAATGAGGACGGAGTGAAGAAAGGAATCAATCCTTTTGACCACGGCTCTGTCTATACAGATATTATGAAGACGCAGGCATTAAAGCAGGCGTTAGATAAATACGGATTTACAGCGGCATTTGGAGGAGGACGACGAGACGAGGAAAAGAGTCGTGCGAAGGAGAGAATCTTTTCTTTTCGGAATGAATCTCATGCGTGGGACCCGAAAAACCAGCGCCCAGAAATGTGGAAATTATATAATACCGAGATTAATAAAGGAGAGAGTATCCGTGTATTTCCAATTTCAAACTGGACCGAGAAGGATATTTGGCAGTATATTAAGCGGGAAAATATCCCGATTGTTCCTCTTTATTTTGCAGCCGAGAGACCTGTTGTGGAGAGAGATGGAATGCTTATTATGGTGGATGATGATCGTATGAGATTAAAACCAGGAGAGAAAGTAGAGAAGAAGAAAGTACGTTTTAGAACTTTGGGCTGTTATCCTCTGACGGGTGGAATAGAATCGGAAGCAGATACTTTAGATAAGATTATTGATGAGACTTTAAGCTCTGTGGAGTCTGAGCGCACAAGCCGTGTGATTGATAAAGACGGCGGAGCGGCAAGTATGGAGAAAAGAAAAAGAGAGGGATATTTTTAATGAGTGGATTATTGAAATTTATTACATGCGGAAGTGTGGATGACGGAAAATCAACATTAATTGGACATATTCTCTATGATTCCAAGCTTTTATATGCGGACCAGGAGAAGGCTCTAGTATTAGACAGTAAGGTGGGCTCAAGAGGGGGAGCAATAGACTACTCTCTTCTCTTGGATGGTCTGATGGCAGAGCGAGAGCAGGGAATTACGATTGATGTGGCGTACCGTTATTTCACAACAGATAAGAGAAGTTTTATCGTGGCAGATACACCGGGACATGAGGAGTATACGAGAAATATGGCGGTGGGAGCATCATTTGCTCAGCTTGCGATTATTTTAGTGGACGCCAAGCAGGGAGTGCTTGTGCAGACGAGAAGACATAGCCGTATCTGTTCTCTGATGGGAATTAAGCATTTTGTGTTTGCGGTAAATAAGATGGATTTAGTGGGATATAGTGAGGAGCGCTTTGAGCAGATAAAAGAGGAGATTGAAAAGCTGTCAGAAAGTCTGGGACTAGAGAATGTGACTGTCATTCCTGTAAGTGCCACAGAGGGAGATAATGTGACGGTCAAATCCGATAAAACACCTTGGTATGAGGGAAAAGCACTTCTCGACTATCTCGAGACGGTGGACGTGTCAGAGCAGGAGGAGACTTCTTTTTATATGCCGATTCAGAGGGTATGCCGTCCAAGCCATGAATTTCGAGGCTTTCAAGGACAGGTGGAGAGCGGTAGCGTAAAGGAGGGACAGACGATTCATATTCTGCCAAGCAAAGAGATTGCATCCGTGAAGAAGATTTTAGTCGGAAGCGATGAGAAGAAAGAGGCGATTGCAGGTCAGGCTGTGACGATTCAGCTTGATAAGGAGGTAGATGTAAGTCGTGGCTGCGTGTTGACAGATGATGATACTCTCCCTGTGGCAAAAAGCTTTTTTGCTACATTTTTGTGGATGGACGACGAAGAATTGACAGTCGGAAAAGAGTATCTAGTGAAATCTGGGACAAAGAAAATCCCTGGCTTTATAAAGAAGATTTTATATAAGATTGATGTAAATACGGGAGAGCATATCGAGGAAACGAAAATTCAAAAAAACGAGATTGCGCTATGCCAGGTGGAATTGACAGAGAAAATTGTTTTGGATGTTTTTCGACATCATAAGACATTAGGAGAGTTGATTTTAATTGACCGTCTAAGCCATATGACTTCTGCCTGCGGTGTGATAGAAGAGGTAGATAATGAGGAGGAAAAACCGTATTTTGAAAAAGAGGATATCAAGATAGGTGGTTATATATTTGAAGAATTTTACTTCAACTTGGAAAATGCCATTATGACAAAGAGAAATACGGCGGATAAGACGTATCATGTGGGAGATTTGGTGCCTTTAGAGGGGGAGAGTTTCAAATATCCAGAGTATTTTGATATTATTTCTGTCGAAAAGAATGGCGCAGTTTTAATTCGAGACGGAAAGGTGCAAGATATTATAAAACTCGAGGATTATCAATTCATAGGGCTTCCTGTTTTAGATGAGAGAGGATTTGCTCTGACGATTCAGAGTAAAAAAGACTTAGAACAATTTTTAGAAGAATTTGCCGAGATAGGAGGAAAAAATATTTCTGAATTTCATAATAAATGGTTCCAGTTTGAGGTTTACAGAAGAATCGTATGCACGGATAATTTCTGGATGATTTAAGGATTTGTTCTAACTGGATGTTTAGATAAATGAGGGAGTTAAATCAGACGAGAATTAACTCCCTTTTCAATATATTGCAATGAAATAGTAGAGAAAAAATAAGAAATATATTAAAAGGATGGAGAAAAATGGACGAGAAATTAAAAGAACAGATTATGCAATTAAAAAAAGAGAGGGGTGCAGTGATACTTGCTCATTACTATGTGGATGGTAGAGTACAAGAAATTGCGGATTTTGTGGGAGATTCTTATTTTTTGGCAAAAAAAGCGACAGAAATACCAGCTAATATCATTATTTTTTGTGGCGTGTCATTTATGGGTGAGAGTGCGAAGATATTAAATCCAGATAAAAAGGTAGTTATGGCAGACCAATATGCGGATTGTCCTATGGCTCATATGATAGATGAGGAGAAAATCGAGAAGGTGCGAAGGGAATATAAAGACGTTGCCGTGGTATGTTATGTGAATTCAACTGCAAAAATCAAAGCGGTATCGGATGTCTGTGTGACTTCCTCCAATGCGATAAAAATTGTCAGCAAACTTCCAAATAAGCATATTTTTTTTATTCCAGACAATAATCTGGGACGATACGTGGCAAAACAGTTGCCAGAAAAAGAATTTATTTTTCATGACGGATTTTGTCATGTACATAAGAGCATTCACAAAGAGGAATTACAAAACGCAAAGAAAGCGAAACCGAATGCAATGGTATTAGCGCATCCTGAATGTACAGGAGATGTGTTAGGGGAAGCGGATTTTATAGGAAGTACGTCTCAGATTATTGATTTTGCTACGAATTCACAAAAAGATGAGTTTATTATATGCACGGAAATGGGAATTTTTTATGAGTTGAATAAGAAAAATCCAGAAAAGAAATTTTATTCTGTGGGGCATCGGCAGTTCTGTCCTAATATGAAGAGGATAAAACTAGAGAGTGTGCTGGAATCTTTGCAAACGCTCAGCCCAGAGGTAAAACTAGAAGAGACGATTCGTCAAAAGGCAGAGTTGCCGTTAAAGAGAATGTTGGAATTGGCGAAATAGGAGGATAACTTGGTGAGATATAGTAGAGACAGAAAGACCAAAGTCAAATCGGCTCATATTCAAAAATTAAACTGTTATAAAGAAAATAGCCGTCACTATCGGGAGTGGCGGCCATTTTCTTTTATCCAGTATTTATAATTCAGCTGGGCGTTCTACTTCATAATCTGACCAGTTGGTTGTAGCGGATGCTCCACTTACATCTGCTGAATCTTTATAGGAGTTTACAGTTATAGTGTACTCACTGTCGCCTTCCACATAGATAGTTCCATCTGTTCCTTTGATTGTTACAGTTTTACCATTTTCGTCTACGATGGTTCCAGCATTTTCTAGATTGGTTAATGTACTGTCTCCTGTTACCGTCCAGATGGAGCCTTTTTCGATGTACAGATTGCAGTATCCGTCGCCACCATTTCCTGCGTGAGTTTCATCATTTGTCACTGCGCCGATTAAACTGCTGTTTTTTGTCATATAGAAGTCTAGCGTGCTGATACTATCCCAGATAATATCGCCTTTCATTTCTTGCTTGGCAGCGGTAAAGTGGCAGTCTGCTCCGTTTTTGCCAGAAGTTCCCCAACCTCTCTGATTGTTATTTCCTGTACATTTTAGGAAGAAATCATTGTCATCTGCGTAAGTGATATCTACATCGGAGAGGACGAAAGTGGATTCTGTGTTGGTTGTGTAAAACATTCCGCCATTTTTTGCAGTCAATGTTCCGCCGTTCATCTCAAATGTGCTGTTTCCTACCTCGGAGTCTCCAGACATACTCTGATAGAGGATGATATTCCATGTACAATCGTTTTGTTTATCGTCGCTCATATTTCCAGTTAGATTACTATCATATAGGTGTAAGGAATTCAATCCCTCGATACATACTGCCTCAGAACCGTTGGCTGTAAGGTCGGCATTGTTTACGGCGATATTTGCTGTGCTATAAATTGCTGGGGAACCGACTCCGTTAGAGGTATAGGTTCCACCGTTTACTACCATAGTACCGCCTCCTCTATCGCTTCGGATTGCAGCTGAGGATTCTCCACTAGTTTCTACGTCCATATCCCATGCATAGAGAGTACCAGCACCAGCCGCGTGAATACCGCCAGAAGTGCTTTGGGTTGTTTTGATTTTTGTATCAGCTGTATATACAATTCCATCTTTATAGGCAAAGATTCCGGCAGCTCCCTTTGCGTCCGATTCGATAGTACTGTTTTTTAGATAAAGTGTACCATCTGACTCTAGTACAGTTGCTCCTACTCCGTAGAAACTTGAGGAGTCTCCGCCTTGGCTTTCAGAGGAATTTCTTACAATATTGAAATTGCTTAAGTTTACTGTTGCGCCATTATAAGCGTGGATAGCGTTTTCGTCCGTGCCATCAGAAGAAATTTTTTTCTTATCTTCAGAAGTATCTTCTTTGTATTCTGTAACAGCCTGATAATTATCGGGCGCTTGAGACTGTCCGCCGCCTGGACCATTATTTGCGGACATGATTACTGTAATCTGTTCTATATTTTCATCATCATCGAATGTAATAGATATGATATCACCTTCAGAGATATCGGATAAACTGATTTCTTCATTGTTCTGGCTGCCAGAAGAATTATTATTTTCTGGCTTTTCTGATTGTTCTTCTTCTGGTTTTTCAGGTGTCTCTTGTGATTGTTCTTCATCTTCTGGTTTTTCAGGTGCCTCTTGTGATTGTTCTTCACCTTCTGGTTTTTCAGGTGCCTCTTGTGATTGTTCTTTTCCTTCTGGTTTTTTTTGTGCTTCTCCTATTTGTTCTCCATTTTCAGGTGCTCCACCACCTTGTCCTGGATTTCCCATACTTTGCTTGATAATCTTAGTATCGGAGTTTACAGTGATGGTTTTTTCTTCTCCAGTTTTATCAATCATAGATGGAGCTTCACCGCTATTTTTATCAGGGGATTCTTTCTTCTCGTCATCGGTTGAGGAATCAGTAGTATCAGTAGTATCGCTAGAATCATTATTCGTAGTTTCGCTGTTGTCAGTAGGTTGTGAGGATGTCTCTTCGGTATTATTTTCAGAAGATGTATTTGGTTTTGAGTTTTCTGGTTTTTCTGAGTCTCTTTCTTTCATAGTACCTACTTCTATTGTGATTTCATTATCGTTAATTTTACTTACTTCTCCGTATATTGTATTAGAATTATTGGAGCTGTTAGTTTCTGTATTTGTTGTAGATGATGTAGTTGACGTACATCCGTTGAGCAGAGACGCTCCCATCATAATTCCCATTGCTATCGCTAAATATTTTCGTCTCATAATGGCGTTCCTTTCTTTTTTCCATCATGATATACTATAATTATTAAAATTTAAGGATTGAACTGTGAAAAATATGTGTATATAACAGAAGCATAATGATGGATATGGTAGAATATATAAAATTTAGGTTTGAAAGGATGAGATATTGTGGAAATTAGGCATATGAGACAAAGTGATGATAGATTTGAAATCAGCCGTATTTATGAGAAAAGCTGGAGATTTGCGTATAAAGATATTATCCCTGAAGATTATCTTGAAGGGATTCCTGCTGGGCATTGGGTTCCCTATTTGGATAGAGAGGATGTTCATACTCTTGTATTGATTGAGGATGATATGTTTATCGGTACGTCCAGTTATTGCGAATCTCGATTTCCCGCTTTTGATGGTTGGGGGGAAATTATATCGATTTATTTTTTGCCTGAATATATAGGGAAGGGATATGGAGAAAAGTTGTTAAATGCGGTTGTAAATGAATTAGAAAGGCTTGGGTATCGTGATATATTTTTATGGGCACTTGAGGAAAATGATAGAGCAAGAAAATTTTATGAGAAAGAGGGATTTCTTTTGAGTAATCACTATTTGAATGATAATATTGGAGGGAAAGAGCTTAGACAGATTCAGTATTATTATCATAGTGAATGGGTTGAGGAATGATTGCTTTTAAGAATGGGGGAGATATTAGGTGGAGGGAGACGCTGATAGAGGAGAGAGGTATCTCCCCCTCAAACACGTTCGTTCCCACGATTTTTCGACATACGCTGATATATGCCGCCTCCCGCAAACTCGCGCCTTTGGCGCTCAGACAGTGCTCCAGCGGCAAAGCTAAGTATATCGAAAAATCGCTCCACTCTCTATCGTTTGTGGGGGAGATACCTCTCTCCTCTATCAGCTGTGTATTGGCGAAATTTTCAAGTAATGCCTGTATCTTGTTTTTATACTTAAGTATTTGCGTTTATCTCTTCCCGTTTTCATCACAACTATCGTTGATATTGTTTGTGGTATTATGGTTAAAGCATCGCATTGATTTCTTCTGCCAGTAGCTTTGCTGTAAGGACAAGTTGCGAAGCCTTTTGAATATTTAGCAAAGTTTTTGAGAAATATAATGCGAGGTTTGTATGAGTATGATAAAATCTGGACTAGAGCCAGAAGGTATTGTTAATATATGAATAGAAAAGAATATGAATAGAAAAGAGGGATAATCATGTCTGTGAAAGACGAAAAAAGAGAAGCTTGGGATGCACTTCTTAGTGCGTTTCAGAAGATGAAGAAGGAGGAGATTCGCATCTCCTATGAGAAAATAGTAGATGAGTCATTGCCGATAGGTCGAAGTAAGATAGGTGGAAAACCAGATTTGCCGTTGGATTTTGAGTGGCCTTATTATGAAGGAATGGCGTATGATGCAGTGAAGAAAACTAGACCATTATCGTTTTTAGCACAGATTAATCTAAAAGAGGCTTCTACTTATGACTTGGAAAACCTTTTACCAGATTCTGGAGTATTAAGTTTTTTCTATGAATTGATGGCGCAGGAAGGGGGATTTGACCCAGCTGATCAAGGGTGTGCAAAGGTATATTATTTTCCAGATGAGACAGAGTTAGTACCAACTAATTTACCAAATGATATGGAGGAGGAGTGCAGAATCCCAGAATTTAGGGTAAGAATGGAAACAATGGTTAGTTTGCCAGAATACTGGGATTTGGAAGGAAAAGAAAATCAAATACAATTTTGTGTGGAGAAGGATGATTGGGATTGGGAGGATTATAATGAATGCCGAGCTGAGATTGGCTATGAGGAGGATGACTGGGGGGATAGAACAAAACTTCTAGGTTATCCAGATGTTATTCAAGGTCCAATGGAAGAGGAATGTGAATCTGTAACGAGAGGTTATCAGCTGGGTACTCCAGAAGATTATGAGAGAATTTCAGAGGCTGAAGAAGTAGATATTTTGGAAAAAAGTAAGGAGTGGATGTTGCTTTTTCAGATGGGAACGATTGAGAGTGATGATTACACGATGATGTTTGGAGATTGTGGACATATTTATTTTTGGATTCGGAAGCAAGAATTGCAAGAGAAAAATTTTGACAATGTTTGGTTAATTTTACAATGTAGTTAGGAGAGGAAAGGAAACGATTATGAAAAAGAAGAATCCAAAGGCATTATTGCCGATTTTAGTGTTTTTAGTTTTGTATCTGGGAACAGGAATTTTGTTTGAGTATATCATGAAAATCCCGATGGGATTTTATAATGTTCCGATTGTCATAGCATTTATGGTGGCGATTTTGGTGGCATGTCTTCAAAATAGGGAATTGAAATTTGACGATAAATTGGAGGTTATGGCAAAGGGCTTGGCAGATAAAAATATTATTACGATGATTTTGATTTTCTTGACTGCGGGGGCATTTGTCGGTGTAGTTGGGAGAAGTAGTGCGGAGAGTGTGGCGTATTTTATGCTATCTTTAATTCCAGCAAGATTTGCAGTTGCAGTATTGTTTGTAGTGTCTTGTTTTGTATCTACTGCCATGGGAACTTCAGTGGGAACGATTACGTTGATTACGCCGATTGCGGTGTCGGTTGCCAAGGCGTCTGGATTTGATTTGCCTCTATGCGTGGGTTCTGTCATGGGCGGCGCCATGTTTGGAGATAATTTATCGTTTATCTCAGATACGACAATTGCAGCGTGTAATGGTCAGGGATGTGCGATGAAGGATAAATTTCGTGAGAATTTTAAAATTACTCTGCCAGCGGCGATAGTGACGGTAATCTTAATTTTGGCATTATCGCTTCGTACAGATTTAAGCGGAGCAGTATCCAAAGACTATAATTTGATTCAGATTATTCCATATGTTTTCGTCTTAATCGGAGGAATTATTGGAATTAATGTATTTGTAGTGCTCTTAGTTGGCATCATATCTGGAATCGTTATTATGCTCGCAATGGGTCAGATTACTCCTGTAGAATTAATCAGTAATATGGGTTCTGGCGCATCTGGCATGTTTGAGACTAGTATGGTGGCAATTTTGGTATCTGCGATGTGCGCCTTGATTCGGGAGTACGGTGGCTTTGAGGCGTTGCTTTTTGTTATTCGCAAAACATTCAAGGGCAAAAAAGGTGGACAGCTTGGTATGGGACTTTTAGTTGGAATTATGGATATCGCCACAGCGAATAATACAGTTGCCATTGTTATGGCGAATCCGATTGCAGCGGAGATGGCGAAGGAGTATGGTATTACGAGAAGGAAAGCGGCATCGATACTAGATACATTTTCCTGTATCTTTCAGGGCGTGATTCCATATGGAGCGCAGATGTTGGTGGTGCTATCTGCGGCGAGCGAGCTGGGATGTGAATTGTCGGCGTTTGATGTAATTCCTAAGTTATTTTATCCAGGATTTTTGTTCATTAGTTCGCTTGGGTTTATTTTTTTGGTTCCAGAGAAGAAGGAATAAAGGTCATACGCTAAGAGAGTGGGAGATAGACGCAAAGAGAGTCCAGAGATATGTCCTCGAAAAACACGTTCGTTCCCACGGTTTTTCGACATACGCTGATTTTTGTCGCTTCCCGCAAACTCGCGCCTTTGGCGCTCAGACAGTGCTCCAGCGACAAAGCTAAGTATATCGAAAAACCGCTCCACTCTCTATCGTTTTTCGAGGACATATCTCTGGACTCTCTTCGCTGTATACTGGAAAATATTGTATTTAACTTATAAATATTGACTTATAACTTTTTAAAAGTTATAATCTAATAAAAATAAGTGAAAAGGGAATTGGTATGGAGTGGTTTGAAAATATATTTGGGATAACGGTGCAATACAAGGAGTGGGATAAACAGAATACTTTACCGTTATATATTACAGGCAGTTATAAAATTCAAACAGCAATGATAGATGATTGCAGATGTATAGTATTAGCTCCGAAAGCAGAGCTTGTTACACTTCCTGCATTGAAAAAACAGATAAAAAAGATACAAGAAATTGATAATGTTCCAGTTGTGTTGAAGCTTAAATCTATTTCACCTTATAGAAAGAAAAATATGATAGAGAATAAAGTTTCTTTTATTACACCTAAGCAAGCCTATCTTCCATTTATAGGAGCATTTTTGGTGGAAGAAGAGAAGGAAACAAAAGAAATAGAAAAATTTATGTTTTCTACACAGCAATTAGTGCTGCTGTATTTGTATAGTCCAAAACAAAAACTTTATATGAGTGAGGCTACGGAGAAGTTGCCGTATACGGCGATGACTTTGAGCAGAGCAGTAAAACAGCTTGAATCTGTAGATTTATTTCAGATTACAAAAGATGGTGTTAATAAAGTTATAGAGTCTAAGTATAAAAAAAGAGAGCTGTTTGAAAAAATAAAATGTCATTTATCTACTCCCGTGCAAACAGTAGGATATATAGAGAAAACTAAGCTTGACGAAAATATGGTTATCGCAGGAGAAACTGCTCTGGCTCAGAAAACTATGTTGAATCCGAGCAGAGTGGAAAGGTATGCTGTTTATTCTAAAATATTTGACAAAAAATTACTTATAAATGAATTAGTAAATCCTGATGTTCAAGTTTGTATTGAGATTTGGGCGTATGACCCGAAACAATTTTCAAGTGACAATATGGCAGATGAATTATCAGTTGCATTGTCGTTTTTGGAAAATGAAGATGAGAGAATTGAAGAAGCTGTAGAAGAATTATTAGAGAATGTATGGGGGATATAGATGGTTACAGGGTTAAAAAAATTTAAAGATTGGTTCAAGGAGTTTGATAACCAATATGTAGTAATTGGTGGAACCGCTTGTGATTTATTGATGGAACAAGAAGAATTAGTGTTTCGTGCCACAAAAGACATTGATATTGTTCTTATAGTGGAGTCTATGACGGTAGAGTTTGGAAAACGATTTTGGGATTTCATCAAAGAAGCAGAATACGATTTTAAAAATAAGAGTACAGGAGATGCACAGTTTTACCGTTTTACGTCGCCGAAAAATAAAGAGTATCCGTATATGATAGAGATATTTGCAAGAAATCCTGAGTTTATAACATTGGATGAAAAAGCAATATTAACACCACTTCCGATAGATGACGAAGTATCCAGTCTTTCTGCTATACTTCTTAACGAGGCTTATTATAATTTGCTAAAAAATGGACAAGTTATTGTGGATGATATACCCATATTAAGTGCAGTTTGTTTGATTCCGTTTAAGGCAAAAGCTTGGCTTGATTTGAGAGAAAGAAAGGCAAATGGTGAATCTATTGATAGTAAGAACGTCAAAAAACATAAGAATGATGTGTTCAGGCTTTCACAATTAATTACTGAAAATTCAAGACAAAATCTCGAAAAAGAGGTATTAGATGATATGCGGTTATTTTTGGCTGAGATGGATAAGGAGCCGTTAAATTTAAAGTCTATAGGTATTCGAGGAGTAGATAAAAATACGATTTTAAATATATTGTATAACTGTTATGGAATAGAGAAATAGGAATACTAGGAAATAGCATGGCATTAAAGTATGTTTTGAAATTTACTTTCGTTCAACTTTTTAGGAGTAAATTAAGGGAAAAAGGAGGTGGTGAGATGATTAACATACTGGTTGTAGAGGACGATGAAATGGTTCGGCTTTTAACAAAGGCGAAGCTTGGCTCGCTTTATGCGATTTATGAGGCGGCGAATGGAGAAGAAGCGCTTGAAGTTTTGGATCATGAACATATTGACCTTTTAATCGTTGATATCCAAATGCCAAAAATGAATGGATATGAGCTAGTTCAGACTCTGCGTGACTGTGGGGATTTACGTCCTATTATCATGTTGACAGCTATGAGCAGTTTTGCGCATAAAAAGAAAGGGTTTGCGTCTGGAATAGATGATTATATGACGAAACCTATTGACTATGATGAACTAGTCTGGCGTATTGAGGCAATCTTGCGCCGTGCGCAAATCGCAAATAAGAAGAAGATAGAGATTGGGCGTTTTCTTATGGAACAGAATTCTTATTCTGCTTCCTATGACGGTGAAATAATCAAACTCACAAATAAAGAATTTGAACTTTTATATAAACTATTATCTTATCCAGGAGTCGTCTTTACGAAACAACAATTGATGGATGAGATATGGGGATATGATTCTGAAACGGAGTATGACACGATTAAAACTTATATTAGCAAGCTGCGGAATAAATTTTCCCATTGTTCAGAATTTGAATTAATATCTATACGTGGGCTCGGTTATAAAGCAATGATTCATGAGGACGGTACTTTGAAATGAAAAAAAGAAAAAAGAAAAACCAATCAAGATTTCAATTGATTCAATTCCGATGGTTGCTTTTGGTAGATACCATTGTCGTAATTGGGGCAGTCATGTCTTTTGGATTCGTCGGTAGATATGGGCTTGGAATGGATGAAGATAATGCTTTATTAATGCTGGCAGTCATTCCTCCTATGGCGATTGCCACGGGATTGACTACCGCTATCACACTTCACTCTCTTAGGAAAAAGTTGGATGTTCTGCTTAACGGGATTTTGGAAGTTGCCAATGGGAATCTCGATGTTCATCTTAAGACAGAGGGAGCGGAAGAGTACCGTACTATCTATGAGAATTTTAATCTTATGGTAAAAGAACTAAAGGCGACAAAAGTAGAAATGGAGCAGTTTACGAACGATTTTTCCCATGAATTTAAGACACCGATTACGTCAATCCGAGGCTTTGCTCAGTATCTGATGGATACAGGGGAAGGAATTGAGAACCCAGAGCGAATGAAATATTTGCAGGTGATTGCGGACGAAGCATTGCGACTAAGCGAGCTTTCCCAAAATACGCTGATGCTCTCAAAAGTAGAAGCTTGCCAGATTATTACAGATAAAGAAATCTTTGATTTGAGCGAGCAAATCAAACGATGTACGATTCTTCTCTTACCACAAATTGAAAAAAAGCAAATCAATCTGGAGCTTGATTTGGAGGATATTTCTTATTATGGAAGTCCTGAGTTGTTGGAGCAGGTATGGCTTAATCTTTTGAATAACGCTATAAAGTTCACTCCAGAAAACGGTGAGATTTCTCTTACAGCCAAATGCCAAGGGGAAACAATCTGCGTCTGTATATCAGACAGTGGCATAGGCATGGACCAAGAGACGGCGTCCCATATTTTTGAAAAGTATTATCAGGGCGGGACTGGGAGAGCCAAGGGAGGAAATGGTATCGGACTTTCTATTGTACACCGTATTGTCACATTATGCGGTGGCAGTATTGACGTTATCAGCTCACCCGACGAAGGAAGCAGTTTTCATGTTTTTCTTCCAGCAAAATGAAAATAAATAGAAAAAAGACAGATAGATGGAGCAATGCTTTCATCCGTCTTTTTTTATGCTCATGATGTTGGGGTCAAAAGGTCTTTTGACCCCTTTGATACCAGATTGCTCCGCACAATGTGCTCCCGCAATTCTCAAAAACATTCATAATCCGCTCATTTTTCTCTGAAAAATGGCTACTTATTCCTGTTTTTGGCGGGTCCCAAGTTCAAAAATCCTCTTGCAAGCAAACTTGCATCGGATTTTAGACCTTTTGACCCTGGTATCATGTTCATAATGAAAATTGGATTTTATATCTATAATTGTGGAAAATGTATTTTCTTTTTTACTTTTATTCAACCTTGTCTCCCTATAATGTAGACATCAAACAAAGCAAACAGTTTTTGTTAGAAAAAGGAGGTAAAATAAAATGAATAGGATTTCAGATTTTGTAATCAAATATCGAAAGCTAGTCGTAGGATTTGTGCTTGCCTTGACGGTGCTTTTTACCTTTGTATTTTTTACAAAGGTGGGAATCAACTATAATATGACGGACTATCTTCCGCCAGAGGCGAGTTCAACGATAGCGCTAGATGTAATGAAGGATGAATTTGGAGAAGCACTCCCAAATTGTAATGTACGGGTGGAAGATGTTTCTATCCAGGAAGGGTTGCAGATAAAACAGCAATTATCCAAGCTCGAAGGAATTGAGGATGTCAAATGGCTGGATGATGTGGTAGATATGAAAAAGTCGCTCGAAGTGCAAGACCAAGATATGGTTGACGACTATTACAAGGATGGCAATGCACTTTTTTCCGTGGCGATTGCCGATGGACAAGAAAAAGCTACTATAGAACAGATACAGGAGCTTCTGGGTGAGGATACGCTAATGTCAGGTTCCGCCGTAGAGCAGGCAGATGCACAAAAGCTGGCGATATCTCAAACTTTAAAAGCCATCTGTGTTCTGGCTCCATTAATTATTTTGATATTGATGCTTGCCACTACCAGTTGGATTGAGCCATTTATTTATTTGCTTGCTATCGGGGCAGCTGCATTGATTAATCTGGGGAGCGAGGTATTTCGAGGAGAAATTTCTTATGTGACATTGGCAGTTGCACCTATTTTACAGCTTGCAGTATCTTTGGACTATGCGATTTTCCTCTCTCATAGTTTCCAAAAGCATCGATTGACAGCCAAAAATGATGCGCAGGCAATGAAGTTTGCCATGAAAGAGTCTATGAAATCTATTCTTGCAAGTGCATTGACAACTATTTTTGGATTTGTCGCTCTGACGCTGATGGATTTTCGCATCGGCCCAGATATGGGAATTAGTTTAGTCAAAGGCGTTATCTTGAGTTTCATATCGTGTATGACTTTCCTGCCAGCGGCAATTCTTCTCTTGAATAAGTGGATTGATAAGACACGCCATCGTAGCTTTATGCCAAGCTTTAAGGGGGCAGGTAAAGTAGCCGTTCGCATCTCTGTACCGGCAGCTGTCATTATGATTCTCATATGTCTAATCTGTTATCCAGCGCAAAAGAAGAATCATTTTACATATGGAACTTCAGATGAGCCGACTAAGGCAGCTCAGATTATCGATAAAGAATTTGGACAAAAAAATACAATGGTTCTTCTGGTGCCAAATACGGACCGCACGAAAGAAAAACTATTATGTGAGGATATTGAATCCATGAATCCTGTGACGCAGGTATTATCCTATACGATGCAAGTGGGAGAAAAGATTCCGCCAGAGTATTTTTCCGATGAAATCCGAGAACAGTTTTATGGAGAGAATTATGCGAGAATTATTATCTATTCGGAACTTCCAGATGAAAGCGAGGAATCTTTCGCTTTGGTTGAGAATGTGCGTAATACCGCTATGAAATACTACGGAGATGATGTGCTTTATGCTGGACAGAGCGCCAATCTTTATGATATGAAAACTACCGTGGAGAGAGATAATAAGATTGTCAATCTCGTAACATTAATTGCCATTTATCTGATTTTAATGTTTATGACAAAATCATGGTTAATTCCGATTCCACTGATTTTAGTTATCAAAGCTTCCATATGGGTCAATATGGCGATTCCATATTTCACT
The DNA here is from genome assembly GCA_030841965.1 of Blautia sp. Taxonomy (GTDB): domain Bacteria; phylum Bacillota; class Clostridia; order Lachnospirales; family Lachnospiraceae; genus JAUUSJ01. The sequence goes on along the minus strand of JAUUSJ010000027.1, from coordinate 13,660 downwards.
GGAAGCAACCTGCTTTACTTAGGATATCTTGTAGTCAGCACAGTACAGATGGGAGCTACTATCGACTATGCGATTTTATTGACTAATAATTATCTGAAAAATCGAAAGAAATTTCCGATGAAGCAGGCTCTACAAGAGACGATGGGAGAGACAATCTCATCCGTGCTGGTTTCTGCCACTGTTTTAGCGATTGCAGGTTTTGCATTAGCTTTTGCATCTTCCAACAGCATGGTAGTGTCTTTGGGTATTTTAATTGGACGTGGCGCATTGCTTCCTCTCGTTTTAGTGAATCTATGCCTACCTGCCTTATTGATGTTGATTGACAAACTAATTCCGATTACGACATGGAAGGCGGGATTCTTTAAGGGGAAAAAGCTTGAACAAACGGCAGAAAGAACAGAAGCATCTTCTGCGATGTTATCTACAAAGACAGAAGGTTTCCTGGGCGTGAGCAGACTGGATTCTTATGATGATACAGATAAATAAATGGATTATGAAATAAGGATTGTGGGAGCATCTTGTGCGGAGCAATCTGGTATCAAAGGGGTCAAAAGACCTTTTGACCCCAACATCATGAAATGGAGGTAATTTTTATGAAAATATATGGTAAGAAATTTTTATCCACAGCATTGGCACTTGGTATGGTCTTTTCGATGAAAAGCACAGTATTTGCTGCCTCGGATGCGAAATATACGAAAAATGAAAATGTCTATGTCAGACTGGAACAAGACGGAAAAGTAAATACTGCTTATGTGGTCAATACTTTTCATGTAACGACGGAGGGAGAAATTACCGACTACGGTGATTATGATAAAGTACAAAATCTGACTAACTTGGAGACAATTGAGAGTGATAAGGAGGAGCATACCTTCACAGCCAAGAAAGGAAAGTTCTATTATCAGGGGAATATAGAAAAGGCAGAACTTCCATGGAGTTTTGACATCGTCTATACATTAGACGGAAATGAAGTAGAAAAGGAAGAATTGGCTGGACAGGAAGGAGAATTAAAAATCTTCCTAAAAGTACGCAGGAATCCATCATTTGTGGATAAAAGCTTTTTCCAGTCATATCTGCTTCAAATATCCTTTACTTTAGACCCAGAATTTTGCGACAATATTCAAGTGAAAGGTACTGTTCCAGGTCAGGCAGAGGAAGAGGAAGGAAAAACAGTGCAGACTTCTGTGACAGACGCTGGAGGGAATGAAGTAGTGATGTTTACGGTATCTCCAGACACGGAAGCCGATTTGGAAATCGCAGCAGATATAGAAAACTTTGAGATGGATGATATTTCCATTAATGCGGCAGCGGCGAAGGAATTTTCAAAATCTTATGTATCTGAGGATAATACTGAAATGGAACAGACAAGCTTTATGATATCCGCAGAGGGCGTTTCCATTCCTGAGACCGTATCAAAAGAAGAGACACAAGAAGAGATGGGATTATTTGACAAGCTTTTAGATTTATTCAAAAGTCTATCGAATGGGTGATTGCTAAATTGGAGGTGAATATCATGATACGACTAAAAAAAGCTACGCTATATCCGTACCGTTGTCTTGAAACTGTGCAAGAAATGGAACTCTCTAAAAATATTATTGCGTTAGTCGGACGAAACGAGGCTGGAAAAACGAGCGTTTTAGAGCTTATAGCAAAGTCAAACTACTATGACAGTAAAGCCACAGCATTTCAATTTGATGAACAATCAGATTATCCGCGCCTGAAAAGGCGCGAGCTGACTCTGGAGCAAAAGTCTCCACAGACGACTGTCTTAACCTATGAGGTTACGGGCAGGCTTTTGGAAGAGATTCGAGAAGAAATGCTTTTGCCAGAACAAAAAAATATATTTTCCCGCACAACAGATTATACAGGCGCTCATCAGGTTATTGACAATGGATTTACTTATGACCCCTATGCTTTCTGGGAAGCTTATACTTCCAAGAAGGCGCCAGAGTTGGCAAAGCTACAAAAAGGATTGGCGGCGTTACATACAAAGGAAGATTTTGACTGGTTTTTTACAAAAAGTTCTGCCACAATGGATAAGCAAGAACAGGATGCTCTCAGGGAGACGGGGAAGTTTTTTGAGAATCTCCATGGTTGGGATAATCCTCTCAATGAATATGTATTTCGTACCTGGCTGATGCCAAATATTCCTCGTTTTCTTTATTATGATGAATGCGCCATGCTTTCTTCTGATATCTGTCTGGAGCAGCTTTGCAGCGGTACACAAACGCCTGCAAAACAGACGATAAATGCTTTTATGGCTCTCTGTGATTTGGATACGGAGTCTATCTTAAGAGCAAAGGATTTATCGGTTTTTCAGACAGACTTGGAGCTGGCGCAGGCGGAATTATCTACATCTTTTTTACAGGCGTGGACAGGGAATCCAAATCTTAGAATTGAGCTTGGGCTGGCACGTAAGGAATTGTCGCCAGGACAGAAAAAGGGGTTGTTTCGCAAGGAAATACCGCCAGTAAATGAGACGATGTTGCAAATACAGATTCGGGATGTGCATAGTATGGTATCTCTGCCATTGACTAGTCGAAGTAAGGGGTTTCAGTGGTTCTTTTCTTTTTGGGTGTGGTTTGAGGCGATTAAAAAGACAGAACGAACGCCGTTTGTGTTTTTATTAGATGAGCCTGGGCTTCATTTGCATGAGGATGCACAGAAAAATCTTTTGGATTTTTTGCAGGGATTATCTGAGGAATATCAGATTATATATACAACGCATTCCCCATTTTTTATGGAGAATTGCAGTCAGGGAGTGTATCGGTTGGTGAATGGAGAGAATGGTACAGTAATATTTGATGAGAAAAGTTGTTGACAGCTTATGGCATTTAGTTTAGAATGGAATAAATAAATAGACAACCTGCTTCACCACCGGGTGGAGCGTAAAAAGGTATTCAGAACTCTTCCGTAGGTACGGCATGGAATTCATGCTATAAGGAAGGGTTCTGGATGCCTTTTCTTTTTTAATTAAGGAGGAAGAAAGAATGATTATTAAACCTTTTAAAGTGGAAGAGTGGATGAATAAATATGAGGTGGGTGCAAGGTATAATATTGCGGAAACTTGTGTGGATTCGATTACATTGGAAGAGCTATGGAAGATGACAGGAATTGATGGAGGGGAGTTTTGGAAGGAATTTAGTAAGAAGAGATTGACGTATGGTGATATTGAGGGGAATCCTAAGTTTTTGGAAGGAGTAAGTGGTTTATATAGGACTATTCAGTCAGAAAATATTATTCCGACTCACGGGGCTGCGGGTGCGAATCATCATGTTTTTTATTCGCTTATTAATCCAGGAGACCGTATCATCAGCATTATGCCTACTTATCAACAGTTATACTCCATTCCGGAATCTTATAAGGCAGATGTGCAGATTATGAAGTTAAAACAGAGTAATTCCTATCTTCCAGATTTGGATGAGCTAAAACGCCTTGCAGTTCCAGGAACAAAGATGATTTGTATTAATAATCCGAATAATCCGACAGGTGCATTGATATCGAATGAGATGTTAAGAGAGATTGTTAAAATTGCGAGAGAGGTGGATGCTTATGTATTATGTGATGAGGTGTATCGACATTTGACACAGGAGGATGTCTGGTGTGAGTCGATTGTGGATATTTATGAGAAGGGAATTTCTGTCAGCAGTATGTCCAAAGTATTTTCTATGGCGGGACTTCGATTGGGATGGATTGCGACTCATGATATGGATGTGGTGCATTCTTGTCTATCTCACAGAGATTATAATTTAGTTAGCTGTGGGATGTTTGATGAGATGGTTGCGGGGCTTGCATTAGAGCATAAAGAAAAACTTTTGGAGAGAAGTCGAGAAATTGTGCGCAAAAATCTGGCTATTTTAGATGAGTGGGTTTCAAAAGAAAGTCATGTGTATTATACGAAGCCAAAGGCGGGGACTACGGCATTAGTTTACTATGATTTTGACATGCCTTCGTATGAGTTTTGTGAGAGGATGTATCATGAGACAGGCGCTTTTGTGACACCTGGAGAATGTTTTGAGGAGGAGCATAGTATGAGAATCGGATATGCGAGTGACTCGGATGTTTTGAAGGATGGTCTTTGCGCAATCACAGAGTTTATGAAAGTTTTGGAAAGAGAGGGGACAAAATTATGCCACAATTAAGTAATCGAGTAAAAACATTTACGGATTCTGTTATCCGACGTATGACAAGAATTAGCGATGAATATGGAGCAATCAATTTATCCCAGGGATTTCCAGATTTTGACCCACCGAAGGAAATGCTCGATAGACTTTCAAAGGTTGCCTACGAGGGACCGCATCAGTACTCTGTTACTTTTGGGGCACAAAATCTTCGGGAGGCGTTGGCGAGAAAGCAGGGAAAACGAATTGGGCGTTTGATAGATGCAGACAAAGAAATCGTAGTGACCTGCGGTGGGACAGAAGCGATGATGTGTGCGATGATGACCGTCTGCAATCCGGGAGATAAGGTTATGGTTTTCTCTCCGTTTTATGAAAATTATGGGGCGGATGCTATTTTATCAGGGGCAGAGCCGATATATATCCCACTCGTTCCACCAGATTATCATTTTGACTTAAAGTTAATTGAAGAAGGATTCCAAAATGGTGCGAAGGCGATAATTATTTGCAATCCTTCTAACCCATGTGGCAAGGTTTTTACAAGAGAAGAATTAGAGGAAATAGGGAAATTAGTATTAAAATATGATGCCTATGCGATAACAGATGAGGTGTATGAACATTTGGTCTATGAGCCGTATGAGCATACATATTTATCAGCTCTTCCGGGAATGTTTGAGCATACGATTACTTGTAATTCCCTGTCTAAGACATTTTCCATTACGGGATGGAGGCTTGGATATTTGATTGCACCAGAGTTTGTCATAGAGGGAGCGAAGAAGGTACATGATTTTTTGACGGTCGGAGCAGCGGCACCGCTTCAGGAGGCTGCGGTTGTAGGTCTTAATTTTCCTGAGACATATTACGAGGATTTGAGAACAGTCTATACCGAGAAAAGAGATTATTTTTTAGCGGGATTAGACCGAATTGGTTTAGAACATAATATTCCGCAGGGAACGTATTTTGTTTTGTTGGATATTCAGAGATTTTTAGATTTGCCACAGTTTGAAGGCTATACAGATTTAGAATTTTGTGAATGGATGATTCGAGAAATTGGAGTGGCGGCGGTGCCGGGTTCTAGTTTTTTTAAGGAAGAGGTAAATCATTTGATTCGTCTTCATTTTGCGAGAGAGAAGAGTACATTAGATGAGGCGCTTTCTAGATTGGAGAAGTTAAAAGAGTTATTTTGATTTACTTCGCTGGAGAAGTTTGGCAAGCTATGTTTCTGGTCGGAGAGATAAAATTTGATGTAAAAATAAATACAGGATAAAGAGACAAGGTTTTAAAATAAAATATTTTTCGGATAGTAAAAATACTGGTGATATGATAAAATAATTAGAAATTTTGTGATTCCAATTATTCAAAGCTCTATTTTTTTAGCGGAAATAGGATAATATATAAGAATTATTTGATTCTAATATATAATGATAGAAAGATTTAGGGAGGAATTTAAACGATGAAGACAGCAGTTATGTATGGAGCCGGAAGTATCGGCAGAGGTTTTATTGGAGCACTATTTTCCAAAATAGGATATGAGGTAGTATTTATTGATGTGAATGACCAGGTTGTTCAAAACATTAATACGGAAAAAAAGTATCCACAGATTATTATGGACGAACAGATACAGACAAATTGGATTACTAATATTCGCGCAGTGAATGGAAAAGATAAGGAATCCGTCATTCAGGAAATAGCTGCAGCAGATATTATGGCGACAGCTGTGGGAGCTTCTGTTTTAATGAAAATTGCTCCTTTGATTGCCGCTGGATTGGTTAAGAGATGGGAAGAGAATCCGAATAATGTATTAGATATATTAATCTGTGAAAACTTGATGGATGCAGATGAATTATTAAAAGAAGAATTAAAAAAAGTAATGCCTGAGCGATATCTCGCTATGATGGAAGAAAAGCTTGGAATAGTGGAAACCTCCATCGGAAGAATGGTGCCGCCAGCAGATCCATCCAGTATTGCTGCGGATGAACATCCATTGGCAGTACGTGTAGAAAAATATGATTTTTTGCCAGTGGATAAGGCGGCATTTAAGGGGAAAATTCCTGAGTATGAGAAGATTATCCCATTTGAGCCCTTTCATTATTATTTAGAAAGAAAGTTATACATTCATAATATGGCTCATGTGACAACCGCGTATCTGGGAAAACGAATTGGATATACTTATATTGACGAGGCAGCGAAAAATGTGGCAGTACAGAAATTGATTGTTGGATGCATGACAGAGAGTGCAGCTATGCTTTCCCAAAAGTATAAGGTGAACTATAGTGAGCTTCATCTACATATAGAAAATCTAATACATCGTTTCCAAAATCCAATGTTAAAAGATACGATAGAAAGAGTAGCCAGAGAGCCAATGCGTAAGTTGCAGCCGAAAGATCGATTGGTTGGTGCCGCCAGAGCCTGTGAAAAGGAGAAAATTACACCTGTATATTTATCTTTTGCTATTGCTTTGGCTTTATCTTTTTTTGATACGGATAATCCAGTTGAAGTTTTAAAAAATACTTGTAAAATAGATACGAATGAAAAATTGTACCAAATGATTATTCATTTTTATGATAAATTATCAGATTCCAACTATACTTTAGAGCAATGTATATATGATATTGAAAAATATCAGGCAGAGATAATAGGGGAGATTATTTAGACGTAGATTATGCATAATCTCTTGTGTCAGTTTAGGTATTTTTGTGAGAACTGTTCTTGTTAGGAAGCTCGCCTGTAAATACAGAGTCTTTGTTTTTTAATCAGGTGAACTACTTGGCAACAAGTTAAGGAAAAGCTTCTAGAGCGAAGTCGAAAAAATGATTGGACTTTATGCCGCCGTTAAGGCGGCTTATTATTTTATAGGTATACTGGATTCATAAAGATGTTCGGGTGCTATATCTATTTCATCATTCCAGATGACACTGTCTCCATCTACTTTCGCCTGCATAAAAAAAGATAAATTTTTTAGAGGAGTATAAATACTTTTTTTTAGGAGAGGACGTGCATCGTAAATTTTCTTTTCCCCAGTTACAAAAGTAAGCAGTAAAGTGTAATCTTCTCTGGGTTGTACTTCTGTTACTATCCATGAAGGAGAGTTTACATATAAAACATAATCTTTTAAATTTTGGTCATAAATTTTTTTCAAAATATTCACCTTCTTTCTAGCGGAGAGGTTCTATCTTATACAAAGGTTGTTCGTCCATAGCAAGTTCCCAGTTAGCGAGAAGTTCGTCCTTGTGGATTTCCGCCCACGCAGCTATAAATTTTGTTTGTCTTCTAGGCATGGAACCTTCGATAATTTCGCCTTCCATATTAAAAACAGCTTTAGGTCCTTGATAATAGGCATGGAAATGAGGCGGATTATGCTCATTTGTTATACATTCTAATAATAATTCCAAAAAACATACTTATGGTTGGCATTATGTTACGTCCTTTCTTAGATTTTGTACCGTTATTAGAGTGGCTATATTTATATTAATAATCTATTATTAGTTTCTATCTAAATTTTATATTATGATGTTGGGGTCAAAAGGTCTTTTGACCCCTATGATACCGAATTGCTCCGCACAACGTGCTCCCGCAATTCTCAAAAACATTCATAATCCGCTCATTTTTCTCCGAAAAATGGCTACTTATTCATGTTTTTGGCGGGTCTCAAGTTCAAAAATCCTCTTGTAAGCAAGCTTGCATCGGATTTTAGACCTTTTGACCCTGGTATCATATTATAATATATAAATTGTATGTCAATTTCATATAAATGTCAAATAAAAAAAGAAATAGATAGCGTAACTTTTTGTGATAGTGTAAAATTTTTGTTAGTTGGGTAATTGCTGTGTATTGGCAAAACACTATAAAACTCTTTTTTATAAGTATATATACAATTATTTACCAGAAAAAAGAATTGATTGAGCAGACATTCCTAAGTTTAGATAAAGCAGCTTTCAAAAGAAAAATAGCACGCAGATATTGCGTGCTATTTTAAATTGTGCTATAATACAAAAAAATAAAAAAAGAAAAGGAGAAATACAAAATGGGGGTAACAATACAGCAAATCGCAGAAAAAGCAAATGTATCAAGAGGTACCGTGGACAGAGCGCTAAATAATCGCGGGCGCATCAATCCGGAGGTCGCAGAAAAAATTCGACAGATAGCGGATGAACTGGGATATATACCTCGAAAACAGAGAAAGACTACGGCAAATAGTAAGAGAGAGATGATAAAAATTGGAGTGATTACGCAGCTTGCCAAGTCCTCTTTTATGTTGGAGATTAATCGAGGAATCCAGCAGGCGAGCGAGGAGTTAAAAAACTGGGGCATTGAGATTATTCTAAGAGAAGGATTTTCTGTGGATGAGAAAGAACAGTTGCGTGCAATTGAGGAGCTAGAGGCGGAGGGAATCCGAGGGCTGGCGATAATGCCTGTGGAATGTGACCTTATCCGAAAAAAGATGAATTATCTGATAGCAGAGAAGAATATACCAGTCGTGACGTTTAACTCCGATATCGTCGGCACAAGACGTACCTGTTTTGTGGGAATGGATAACCGCAGAAGCGGTCAGACAGCGGCGGGCTTAATGGGAATGATGACGAGAGGAATCGGAAAGGTTTTGATTATCACAGGACATTTTAGCAATGTGGTAAATAATGCCCGTGTGGATGGCTTTGTGGAAGAGGTTAAGAAATCCTATCCCGAGCTTGAGATTGCGGGAGTGCAGGGAAGCTTTGACGAGACAGCGGAAGTTGAGAAAATTATCGAAAATTCGATAATAAATATTCCTGGAATTAACGGTATTTTTGTCGTATCTGGTGGTCAGGCAGGAGTGAAAACGGCATTCGAGAAATTGGGGTTGGATAAGAGACCATATGTGATTATTTATGACCAGACACCGAAGAATGAGAGGGCAATTAAGGAGGGGACAGTAGATTTTCTTATCGACCAGAATGGATTTTTCCAGGGCTATCGTCCACTGTATATTCTTGCAAATATACTGCTTAAAAATATAATGCCAGAGGAAGAGTTTTTATTTACGGATATTAATATTAAAACAAAATATAATCTGTAAAAGTTCCAATATTGATTGGACAAAGGCAGTGAAGTGAGATAGAAGGTTTTGTGAAAGAAAGAGTATGAAAAAGAGATTGATTTTTAGGATAATAGCGATAATAGCAATATTATGTATTGGAAGTTTTGGTATTTCCTGTGGCAGGGAGGAAGATACGAGGCAGGATGAGAAATATACAATCGGAGTCGTGACCAAATCCAGCACGAGTGAGTACTGGATGTCTCTATGCGAGGCTGTGCGGAAAGCCGCAGAGGAATATGATATGGATGTCATTATTTTGCAGCCAGATTCGGAGACGAATAAAGAAGCACAGATAAAGATGGTGGAGACGCTTGCGAAAAAGAAGGTTGATATTATAGCAGTCTCTCCGCTTGATTCGCAGGCATCAAAGGAATATTTAAAGGTGCCAAATGAAAATGGAGTTCCTGTCATTACTTATGATGATGGATTTGATGAGGAGGATATTCCATATATCGGGATTGACAATGAGCAGGCGGGATATGAATTGATGAAATATCTGGCGGGGCAGATGGGACATGAAGGAGAGGTCGGAATCATTTCTGGACATCTAAGTCAGAGATGTCATCGACTTCGGATTGAGGGGGCGAAGAGATATCTAGAGGAGGAACCGAATATGACGCTCGCCTATGTGGAGAGCGGATACAGTAACCTTCAAATGCGAAAGAAGGAAATTAATAGGTTGAGAGAGGAGGCGCCGGGGGTCAAAGGTGTTATGGTGACGAGCGCTGCTACGGCGATGGGATTTGTCGATGCGGTATCAGGGGAAAATATGAAAATTGTATCGGTGGATGCGCAGACGGATGCGGTGGAGGCACTTCGAGAGGGGAAAATTACTGGACTGACGGCACAGTCGGGTTCTGATATGGGATATGAGATGGTGCGCTATATCGCAAAGCTTCGGAAAGAAGGAACGAATGAGAAACAAAAATTGATTGAGGCACAGATTTTGACAAGAGATAATGTGGAGGAATATCAAGAGGCGAAGGAGCAAGAAAGGTGAATCATAGATATATAAAAAGTATTAGGGGAAAGATTTTGATATCTATCTTAGCGATAACATTATTTACTTCCCTGGCAGTTACATTTATTTTTTATTATCGGTCGGCGAAGACAATCGAGGAGAATTATATTTCTTCGCTTAGGCAGCAGTCGAGACAGTTGATGATGCAGTGGGATGAAGAGCTGGAGAGAATCTATCATATTACTGTATATGCATCTTGTGATGACAAAATAAAGGAAGAGATTTTATCCTATATTGACAGAGGACGGGAGTCGGATTTGGAAGAGCTTGCCAAGAGGTTATGTGAGTACAAAGAGCAGAGTCCATCTATCGCCTCCCTATATTTGCTCATACCAAAGAAGAATACCCTCGTCACATCGGAGGAATATCCTCTATATCAGAATGATATCTCCAAGGAAAAACAAGAGAAAATCATCCAAAAGACGAAAGATATTGCAAGTCCCATTTTAGTAGAGGATTTGGTTCACGAGGGGGAAATGCTGTTTTGTTGTGCGCAGACGATAGAGAGCGAAGACGGAGAAGTGATTGGATATTTATTTTCTAATACAAATGAGAGAAAATTATATTATGATTATATTGCAGGATGGAAGGACAAGGCGATTCAAAAGGCTGTCATTTTAAATAGTCAAAAAATCGTTCTGACTGGAACTGGAATGGAGCAGATGGGAGATACTTGGAATGAGGCTAAAGAGTATGAAAAATGGCTCGAAAAAAAGGAGGTCGAGGCAAGCAATAAGGAAAATATTTATATTTATTCTTCCTCTATTTTTACAGATGCGGGTCTATTTACTGTTGTAGATAAATCGGTAGTGCTCAGCGACTTGCTCTGGATAAAACGATTTTTCTTTGGCATTTTAGCTGTATTTTTGGCAGTCGCTGTCATTTTGGCGTTCTGGCTATCTCATATCATTTATCGTCCATTGAAGCGATTGACTTTTACGATGGAAGAAGTATCGGATGGAAACTTGCAGACAAGAGCCGAGGTCGTATCGAGGGATGAGATTGGGGAGCTTGCAGTAAAATTTAATGGAATGCTCGATGAGATTGAAAATTTAATCGAGCGTCTTATTGAGGAGGAAAATAAAAAGAAGGATATGGAGTTGGAAGCGCTGCAGTATCAGATTACACCGCATTTTATGTATAATACATTAAATTCGATTAAATTTGCGGCTCTGATAAAGGGCGAGAAGGAGATTGGGCAGGTAATCGGGGATTTTGTGGAACTTTTGCAGGCGGCCATCAGTAAAAAGGGAGCATTTTTGACGGTGGCGGAGGAAGTACATATATTGGAAAATTATATTCGCCTTCAGGAATTTCGGTACGGAGGCGGGTTTGATGTTTCCTACGATATAGAAGAAGAGGCGCAAGGCTGTATGGTTCCTCGTCTTATCTTGCAGCCTTTGGTGGAGAATGCATTATTGCACGGCATGGATATGAAGGAGAGAAAAGGAAAGCTCATCATATCTGCCTCGATAATGGGAGAGAGGCTCTGTCTTAAGGTGGAGGATAATGGAAGAGGGATGAGTGAGGAACAGATTAAGATACTGCTGACGAGCAAGGCGAGAAAAGAGAAGGGATTTACTGCAATCGGCATTCCGAATATTTGCGAGCGGTTAAAGCTCTATTATGGAGAGAATGCAAAGCTTCGCTATGAGAGCAATGAGGCAGGGACGACTGCTATTATTTCTATGCCAGCGAGAAAGGGAGAAGAGTAGAGATGGGAAAGATAAAAACAATAATTGCGGATGATGATTATTTAGTTAGAAGTTATTTGAAGATGTTGCCGTCCTGGGAGCGAGCAGGATTTGAGATTGTCGCAGACGTGAGAGACGGGGAGGAGGCGTTATATGAGCTGGAAAAGACAAAGGTGCAGCTGCTTATAACAGACATTTCTATGCCTTTGACGGATGGAATTGAATTGATTCGCAAGGTTCGACAGACGAATCAGGAGTTATATATTATTGTGCTAAGCTGTCATGACGAGTTTGAGTATGTGAAGGATGCGATGAAAGAGGGCGCAGATGAGTATGTACTGAAAAATACATTGGATGAGAATACTCTATACGACCTTTTAATGAGCACAAAAAATAAAATGGAGGAAAAAAAGTTAAAACATATTGGCTCAAATCAAAAGGCGGATGGGTCTAGTATGATGGATGCCTCTAAAAAATATCAGTTTTTCAACGGTGTTCTTGTCGGAACCTTAAAGGGGGAAGAGCGAGAAAGAGCAAGGATGAATGCGGGAATTTTGGCGACCTACAAAAATAGTGCGGTTATTGTTTTATTTTTGGAAGAGTGGGAGGAGAAAGAGGAGAGATGGACGGGGCTTGAGCTTGAGCAGTATTGTCAGGATTTCTTGGTTCGCTTTCAGGGAGGACTTAGAATGTATTTGGAGGAAGATAGCAGACGAGTGGAGGCAATTTATCTCGGAAAGGGGATATTTTGCTGTTTTCAGGACTTGTCGGATATGCGAAAGAGCAGTCAGATGCATCAGAAATTGACGAGCACGGCGACGACCTGCTATAAGCTTTGCAAAAACGAGAGATATGAGTTTAAAATTGGAGTCAGCAATGTATGTATCGGTGCGGAGGCGATTCGCCAGGCGTATGCGCAGGCGAGAGAGATGGTGAAGCTTAGTTTTTATGATGAGAGAGAGATTCTATACTATGATATGGATAAAAAAGTAGGGACCCAAATTCCAGAGAGGGCGCAGAATCTATTGGGTTACGCAAAGGATTATGTCTACAGAAATGACAGAGAGGGATTTTTGGAGGAATGTCGGGAAGTTGTGGGAGAGTTTGAGAAGGAGTTAACAGAGAGAAGGCTCGTGATTCAGTGGATACGTCAGTTAAGCAAAAATATGGGAGAAATGCGAGAGAGCGGTGAGGTAAGACTGTATCATTTTCGGCAGGTATGGGATTTTGTCGAGAAGATTTCTTCAGAAGTATTTGAGGCGAAGATGGACGTCATTCCAGAAAATGTGAGTAAGGCGGTGAAGACGGCGGCGGAGTTTGCGATGAAGCATTATCGGGAACCGATTGGACTTACGGATGCGGCTTTAGCGGCGGGAGTTAATTCGACTTATTTGAGTTACCTTTTTCAGAAGGAAATGAAGGTCGGGTTTGCGAATTTTTTGCTGAATCAGAGGATGGAATCGGCGAGAGAGATGTTGAAGAACACGAATTTTAAGGTTAGAGAGGTGGCGGAAAAAGCGGGGTTTAATGATTATCATTATTTTGCGAAGGCGTTTAAGAAGAAATATGGAGTTAGTCCGGCGCAATATCGCAAGGGAGGGGAGTAGGGAATTTTGGTGATGGGGGGAGACGCCAAGAGAATTTGTAAGGTAGTGTTGGAGGGAGACGCCAAGAGAATTTGTAAGGTAGTGTTGGAGGGAGACGCTAAGAGAGTCCGTCGATATGTCCTCGAAAAACACGTTCGTTCCCACGG
>JAUUSJ010000253.1 GCA_030841965.1 Blautia sp. | reverse complement strand
TATCGAAAAATCGCTCCACTCTCTATCGTTTTCGGGGCATATCCCTGCCTCCTCTTTGGGCTGTATATTGGCAAGACATAATAAGCATAATAATTTGGAATTGTTCTATCTCCATCAGGATGTATACCAATATTCTAATAACATGGCAAGTATAATATTTTGGACAACTCCTTCTTCTACTCTTATATAATTTCAATATACGTTTCTCGCTTTTTTACTTGCAAGAATTTTACGCTGTCTCGCTCTGATTATTTTTCTCCGAAAAATGGCTACTTATTCCTGTTTTTGGCGGGTCCCAAGTTCAAAAATCCTCTTGCAAGCAAGCTTGCACCGGATTTTAGACTTTTTGACCCTGGTATCATGCTATGATTATTTTTTTATGGTGACTGATTTTATATTTGAATAGGCAGAGTAGTATTTTACTCCATCTACTGTTTTATAGCAACGAACTCTTACATAGTATTTTCTGCCCTTGGTCAGACTGCTAATGGTTTTATATAGGGAAGAACTTCCCGATATATTTAATTTTTTGTCATTAGAAAAACTGGAGTTTGTCGCATATGAAATTTGATATCCTGTTGTTTTTGTGTTTTGCGCCCATTTCACTAGCATTTTTCCTGCGTAAGGGCTTGTTGCGGATTTTAATGTTACTTTTGTTGGATTTACCTTTATAGTTATCTGATAGGTTGTTGCTTTATAATTCGAGGTGGCGGGGGCAGTTGCTGTAATTACCGCTGTTCCGACTCCCTTAATTGTAACTTTGCCAGTGGATGAATTTATTGTTGCCACTGATTTGTTATTCGAAGCGTATGAAAGTTTGCTGTCTCCTTTGGTCAGTTTAGCATCAACCGTAAAGGCGGAGCTCGACGTGTTTTTGGTATAGGTTTTTGTTCCAGTTATCGTTTGGCTTGCTGGGTTTATGGTGATAGTTTTGGATATACTTCCCTCGTATAGACTGCTATCAAACTTTGCTGTCACTTTATAGGTTCCAACATTAATTCTTCCCGCCTCGTAGGATACAGTATAATGGGAGGAATCTATTGTTTTTCCCTGAGAATCTGTGATTGTAACAGACGGTTTTTTTGCCTTTCCTGTATAGGTATAAGATGTTGTGGAAAGCTTCATCGTCTTTGGAGCATAAATGGTCGACTCTACCTCTGTGCCGCATTTACTACATTTACCTGTTGTTTTTCCATTTGTTGTCGGCTTTGCCTTTGTCGTAGTTTCAGTATCATAGGAATGACTGCATACTACCTCAAATTTTTGATTTACTAATTCCTTCGTGCCCTTTGTGTTTGTGGCAGATACAATATACTGATAAACTCCTGCTTTTAGCTTGCCAAATACAATATCATCATCTATATTAGCAAGAGAATAGCTCTTTGTATTTGGATTTACTGTTTTTCCTGTGGAGAGATTGCCGTTCTGGTCATATACTCCTACCGATACCTCTTTTAACATGGTGCTAGATGAGACAAGTCCCTTGATAGAAAAGCTACTTCCCTGATTTATAGTACTAGGAGTATTATAACTAGAGATGGTCGGAAATGATGATGACGCCGAGGTGACCTTTTTCAAAAAAAGCTCTGCCTCCGCCTTTCTTCTCCTTGTCAGACCAGATAGTACTTTGCCTCCCGATTTATTCCACATAAGAAATGCATTTGTAATCTGAGTATTAGTATACTGCTCAATTCCACTTACCAAATATGACCGCAAAGTAGATTTTGTCATCCAAGATGTACCTACATTATATGTAAAGCTCACAAGAGCATCAAACTGATTCTGATTCAAGTCTACTCCATTCGTCCGTGAAAAGGTATTCACATATCCCTCAAACTTAGAGACATCCTGTGCCAATAATTGGTCTGCTCTCGCCTGCGTTATCGTCATCCCTTTTGTGACATCAGGACCATAATGTCCCCATCCAATCGTATAATACTTCTCAGTAGATACTGCCTTATATGCCGTCAATCTACATGATTCAAAAGATTTTATCAAATCAAGTCCTGCCTTTTCAATGCTCATACCACCGACTGATTGAATTGTATCTTGATTTCTCTGTAGACTATCTGGTATCTCCTCCCCGGATTCAATATTCTTTCCACTACCATCTCGATACATATCATAGACATCTAATTCCTCAGAAGCTTCTTCTTGCTGTTCTTTTTCCGACTGCTCTGATAAAATATCTGAGGTCTCATCCACCTCGCTGCTTTCTTCTATCAACTCTTGTTGCTCCTCCTGTACTCGTATCTGTTGTACATTGCCAGCCTCCGTATCTACCGTTTCTTCCAATATCTTCTCCTCACTTATCTGCTCTGCCAAATCACTCTCCATGGCCAAAACATCACTTGGAACAAAAGACATCGCCATAAAAAACGCCAGACATAACGCCATTCGTTTTTTTCCTATGTACCGCCTCATTCAAAAATCCTCCTTTTAAAATTTTACGTATTTCAGTATTTTATCATGGTTTTGCTTTTTTGTAAATAATCGGCAGGAAGATGGTAGGGGGAAATTTTTGTTAGTTGGATGATTTTTTAAAATGAAAACAGACGCAAAGAGAGTGGGGACAGATAATAATAGAATAGGGGACAGACGCAAAGAGAGTCCGTCGGTATATCCTCTAAAAACACGTTCGTTCCCACGGTTTTTCGACATACGCTGATTTTTGCCGCCTCCCGCAAACTCGCACCTACGGTGCGGGGGCAATGCTCCAGCGGCAAAGCTAAGTATATCGAAAAACCGCTCCACTCTCTATCGTTTTTAGAGGATATACCGACGGACTCTCTTCGCTGTGTATTGACAAAACTCTATAATATGATACCAGGGTCAAAAGGTCTAAAATCCGATGCAAGCTTGCTTACAAGAGGATTTTTGAAGTTGGAACCCGTCAAAAACAGGAATAAGTAGCCATTTTTCGGAGAAAAATGAAAAACACGCCTTATTCTTACATACATTCACTTCTAAATATACTCGAAAACATATAAAACGAATGAATTTCTATAAGAATTCCACTACCAAACATACCTTTGTATTCATTAGCGATAGTATAAGGCAACCGTGTCAAAGCTTATTGATATATTTACTGGAAACATGTATAATAAAATTATAGAAAACAAGTAATTTATTATAGAAATGATGGCTCCTCCCACCTTCTAAAGGCAGTGAGTTTCCGCCTACGAAAACGAAAGGATTTAATTTATGAAAAAATATTTTAAATTTAAAAGATTACGAGAAGTTTTTAAGATTGCTCTTATCGAGCTACTCATCCTTGTTATAATTCAGCGTTGTCGCTGGCATATGGCTGTTGATGAGATTATCGTAACGGATTTCATTATAATATTTATATATGTATTCATGAGTTTAGTGGTTGATTGGGCTCTAATAAAAGGTGACAATTCAAAAGATAAAGACTCAAAAGAATAATGTAATAATCAAGAAGGGGCTGTCGAAGAATAAACCGCTCCCCATCAAATAGACAATAGACAATCGAGAAAATATAACATCTCGCTAATACACAGCTAATAGAGGAGAGAGGTATATGCTCCGAAAACGATAGAGAGTGGAGCGATTTTTCGATATACTTAGCTTTG
>JAUUSJ010000026.1 GCA_030841965.1 Blautia sp. | reverse complement strand
GATACCGTCACTTCCACATCCGGGATCTCCTGCACAGGCGTCTCCGAATCTTCTTCAGAATTCGTATCCTCCTTCTGTTTCTGACCGCCATTTTCTTCTGTATGAGCCTGCCCTTCCGTATCTGTCAGGATGATCTTTCTGCTCACAGAATAGCTGTCACGCGCATCCTTTGGCACAACCCAGTAGGTTGCGATATAAGTTCCTGCCTGGTCAGGATGGTAGCTCCCTCCATCTTCCGCTTCGATACGTTCCAAGGTAACATCCTCTTGTTCTGGATTGTAATGGATGCCTTCCATACAAGTCTCCGCCATAAAATCCTTGTCGGAAATATCTTTCGTGATGTCTTCTGCTGTTACCAAATGTTTCGCAGCTTCTGAAACTTCCTCTGTCTGTTCCGTTTCAGATATTTCTGCACTCTCCGTCACTGGCTCTGACGGATTTTTTGTTTCTGCCGCATGGACATCCGCTAAGTTCCCAAGCGGACTAAGCCCCATAAGCAGTGCGAGTCCAAAGGCTGCAAGTCTTGTTTTGATATTTCTGCTCTTCATTGCATTCTCCTTTTTTCGTTAAAAATACCGCAGAGGCTTTCCCCTGCGGCTTTGTTATCTACTGACTTCTGTTTTCTTGTGACTGGCTTTTTGCTTTCCCACTTCCTGTCTTGTACGCTTTAGCGCATCGGTTATAGATCGGCTGGAAATCCCATTCTGATGGCAGCCTTCCACGATTCCCATAAAATAAAGATCCGAGGGGATGGCAGGCTGATCCTTATAGGGTGCATTCATGGTATATGCCATGACTTCCCGCTTCACACCATCCTTTCCCTGAACAAGAACAGGCTCCTTCCCATACAGGTGGGGATACCCTTCATAAAAGTCCAGGCTTTTTTCACACTCCGGTGTGATCTTCCAAAGCACCCCTTCCACCTGGCTGCCCTCTTCCGGCAAAATAGTGGCAACACCGCTTCCTTTCCCCCTGCCACAAAAGGTCAGGCGGTATCCCTCCAGCTTGACATTCTCCACTACGGAAGCTGCCGGACAGCGGTACGCCATCTGGTCTAAGTTCATGTTGCTGCCATAGGCAAAATAATAGGTTTCTTTCATCTCTTACCTCCTAACGGGCATCCTCTGCCCGATGATTTCGATTCAAACATTCATAGGTACTGCGGTCATATCTCCATGCTCTGTCACCCTCCAGATTGGCAAGCAGATGTTCCCGGACATTCTTATATTCCGGTCCAATGAGCCCCAGCCGCAATAAAAAAGTACGGAAGGTAAATGCCGGATTCTCTGTGATCTCCGTTTTCCGCATCTGGGTGCATTTCTGATTGATTGCTTGGGCAGAGATGGCAAGAGCCAAAGTGATATTTGCCCGCACTTTTCCTGCATGGAGGGTACTCTCAAAACATCTCCACTCCAAAGTTCCTTTTGAAAATACTGCATGAAGGTTCAACGCATAGTACCGGGTGCTGTCATAATGACTATTGCTTCCGTCCCTGCCCTCATACCATACCCGTTTCAACTTTTCCATGGAAATGGTGTTGTTTGGCATCCGGCGGATCTTCTCCAGCACAATGGGGCGTACCTTCTGGCAATACTCCTGTTCCCTTGATGTCTGTACCTTCAATGCCTTGAACAGGATATCCTCTTTGGAATACATAATGGTCATAGCATTTTTGAGGCTTCTTGGAGTATGGTTCGAAGCGTCCACATGCACATGCTGCCCGCAGGATGCATTTACCTTCGCCCCATGATGCCTGAGACACCGCACCACTTCCTGCAGCTTTCCCATTTCTCCATAGGAAAGTTTCGGACTGACCATTTCGGTGCTGTATTCACTTCCGGCAGGAACCATGCGTCCACGCTCCCTGCGTTCCGTATAGATGCTCCCATCATACATGAACTTCCATTTCTTTCCTTCCTGATCTGTCACAGACCATACCCCATAATATCCGCCATCACAAACTGCCCTTGTTCCAAACAGTTCTGCTACTTTCTCCGCAGCCCTCTGCCTGGTGATCCCTGTCATCTCAATCTCTGTACCAAAATATTGATCCTGAATTCCAATTGCCATACTGCCTTACCTCTTTGTCTTTTCATCCTCTGCCCTGATCTCTGTATCTGCCTGCCGAAGAAGCGTTCCGATGGCTTCGATCACGTTGACGGTCACTCCATTTCCAGCCTGTTTATAAAGCTGGCTGTCCGAAGTCTCCTGTTCGATGCGGTCAATCTGCCAGTCATAAAAGCCCTGCAGCCGCAGACACTCCCTTGGCACCAGCCTCCGGATTCTGCCCCGATAGGCAACTCCATGCCGGTCCGTGGCAGTAATGGTGAACATCGGCTCTTCCGGCTCCTTCATCCTCCGGCCATTCTGCCGAGTTTCTTCTCTTCCCGGAGTCAGCACTGCCCTGGCGCCTTCCTCTTTTAAGACACCGGAACATTCCCCTTTGTGATTATGGATGCCGGACTGTCTGGTGTTCAGACATCTGCAATGCTCTGTTACCAAAGGCGGCGGAGACAGATCTACAAAATGAAGTGTTCCCTGCTGGATTCCTGTGGTAAGGGTATGGGCGATCTGATGCCCCACACGCCCTCTTCTGGTATTCATACCTGCATATCCTAAGTCAATGCTATCTCCCGGATATGCCATTTTATATCCCTGCTTGGTATTCTCCTTGATGGGAACACCCATCTCATACAATCCAGTTTTTCCACCCATACCGCCTGCCAGCGATGTCAAAGTACAGCTTAATCCTTCCGGGCTGTACACTCTTTTCCCCTGGCTGCCTGTTCGGATTTGTATAAGAGACGTTCCATTTGCTGCTGGGAAAGGTAATATTTTTCCGGCACATCTTCGATCAAGATATCCGACAAGATACACCCGTTTTCTGGATTGGGGGACTCCAAAATCCTTGCTGTTAAGCACTTTCCATTCCACACCGTACCCCAGCTCAGATAACGTACTGAGGATGGTGTGAAACGTCCTGCCTTTGTCATGCGAAAGCAGTCCGGGAACATTTTCAAGGATGAAATACGCAGGTCGCTTGTCTGCAACCAGTCTGGCAATCTCAAAGAACAGAGTTCCTCTGGCATCTGCAAATCCTCCCCGCTTTCCAGCGATAGAGAATGCCTGGCAAGGAAATCCTGCACACAAAAGATCAAAGTCTGGCATTCGGTCTGTTTCGATTGTTCTTGCGTCATTACAAAACCACTCCCCTTCTGTGTCGAACAGCAATCGGTAGTTCTTATCCGCATAAGCATCCACCTCGCAGTGTCCCACACAGGTAAAACCGCCTGCACGTCTTAACCCTTCCCGGAATCCCCCGATCCCGCTGAATAAATCAAAAAATCGAATGGTTGCGGCTATCAACCTCCTTTGCTGAGAAAAAGCAGGCGGCATGGTTTCTTTTCCACACCGCCTGCAAGTTTTATAGTTCTATTTCTTTGGCATTATGCGATTTCTCCAGTTTCTTCCTCGACTTCCGGAACTTCCTCTTCTTCATCTGCATCTTCCAAAAATTCTGTATCCGCTTCTTCCTCTTCCAGTTCTGTGGATTCTTCGAAGTTCTCATCATCTGGTTCTTCCTCCACATCTTCCATCTCTTCGATTTCCTCTTCGGTAATCTCTTCCTCATCAGTCTCTTCTGTAGACTCTTCCGCCTCTTCCATTCTGTCTGTTTCTGCGGTTTCTTCCGGCTGCTCTAGCTCCTGCCATTTGGCTTCTACCTCTTCCACCGCTTTCTCGATGATGCGGATAATAAAATCTTTCTGTTTGATGCCTTCCTTCGCGACTACCCATTTGACTCTCTGGAATAATTCCTCTGTGACCTGTACTGCTAATGTTCTTTTTTCCATGCTCTCTTCTCCTTTGCCTTCCAATCTGTTAAAGTGTTCTTCAATCACCTGCCGGATAAATATCTGTGTACTCGTTTCCTTTTCTTCGATCTCGGCTCGTACCTTCTCATGTAATTCCACCGGGATCTTTCCGCATATGTTCTTCATCTCTGCCATAAGCGTTTTCCCCTTTCGTTTTGTTATACACAACATACTCCAAAGTTTGAAAGAAAGCTATTCACAATACCCACTAAAGAATCCATGTCAAATGCATGTAAAACCCAAGCATATCCAACAATGCCATACTTTCCTTGTCCATAGGCCTCACCCCCTTTACTCCTGTTCCATCTGAAATAAAAAATCCAGCATCTGATCTGGAATTTCTTCCTTTTCACATGCTGGCAATCGTTCCATACTGCCACTTTTCAATTCTTCCCGAACCGTCTCCTGAATCAGTTTCCGCAAAGTTTCCCGCTCTTCTTTTTCCAAAATCACATCCACCAGATACTGATTCCTCTGTCCTTTTGGAACTTCCATTAAAATCTGCCACGCTTTTTCATGCTCCGGGTTCTTAAGGTTTGGGCGAAAGGAAAAGACCGGGCGGCTCACAATGTCCTCATCTGCCCCACAATCCGTTCATATCCGGCTGCGTTGGCATGGACGTCTGTGAGGTAAATTGGGCGACACAGGCGGTCCTGGGTACTTACACGGTGCTGGAAAATAGCAGCACCGCCTCCCATGAAAACGGAAGGAACTGCCCGCAGATCAAAGCCTGCCTCGGTGATCGCAGACAGTATCTTTTCAATGTAAAGCCTGCCCTGTTTCTCAATCAAAGACACAACTTCTGCAGGCATACTGCAGGGCTTTCCATTCAGAACACGCTCGATCTGCGTCTCCGTTACGGACAGCCCGGTGTTTCTGCGCACCTGCTCTAAAATCTCATCCATGCAACGGATAACACCCAGTTCCAGGCTGTGGCAGGTAGCTGCATTAGGAACCGCATTATCAAGACGCATCAAATCCACCGTCCACCCTCCAATATCCACAAGAAGCACAGAGGGTTCATCTTTTAAATATTCCGGATAAAGGGCTAGTGCTGAGTACCCCTGGGGGAACAGTTTCACATCCTCAATCTGGATTTCATAGCGTTCCCCTTCGTAGAAAAAGCGGACAGGCTGTTCCTTCCGAAACAGATATTCCTTAAATTTCTGTTTTTCCCTTCCAAACCCGGTAAGGGGAAGTCCGGCTGCAAGAACAACTTTGGCAGTTCTCTCCTCTTTTCGTTTCCGAATCTCCTGTGCCAGTGCAGCCAACGTCAAAAGATAATAATTGTCATTGATAGTCTTATCCTTCACTAAAGTCTGCCGCCCTGTCCCACACACATAATAAGCGCCGCCGTATTGGAGAACATTCTGCATGGTATAAGGTTCATAGGTGTACCGCATCAGCCCTGTTGGGAAACACACCTGTTTTGTTTTGATGGCATAATATCCGTGGTCGATTCCAATGATCATTGCTTACCACTCCCTTCTTTCTCGTTCTATAGAAATTTCCGGTGAAAGAGCTCCCGGACTCGGAGCCATGCTCCGGCAAAGACTTTTTCTTTTCCAGCCTGTTAAGCTTCCTACTCCCGGTCCTTGACAAATGCCTGGGCCGGAAGATAATGCAGTGTTCCCTCTAAAACAAGCGCCTGCTTTTGAAAGCGCAGGACTCCCTGATTCTGCAAATCACTCAGCTCACGGTACGCTTCCTTTGTCAAGAAATAGCGATGATACTCTCCCTTTTCCCCGAACCATTCCTTTTGCTCCAACAACAAAAACTCCACCATATATCGGGTATCCGGTGCAAAGCGTTTCTCACACAATATGGCATCACCCTTCACTGCCTTCACACCTTCCGATTCCCTGGCTACTGCCAGTAATTCATGGATACTGATACTCACGTTTCCTATCACCTCCCTTCGAAATCTTTTTCCTAATTTTCTGCGAAAAAAGACAGGCACCTATACGATGTCTGTCTCTGTGGGTTCTACCATCCCTTGTTCCTGATATTGTTGTTTTATAATTTGTTCCAGCTGTTTTCGAATTTCCTTATCCGGTACCTGAGTGCAAAACTCCTGAAGCCAGCGGTCATGCAGATGCTCATAATTGTCATTTTCAAATCCTATTATTTATGATAATATAAAATTACTTATTAATACTCGGAGGAACACTATGGAAAAGATACTGTTTTGTAATCTCGATTTATTAAAAAAAACTTTTGACGGAAATGATAATACAATTCTTCATAGAACACGTAATCAATTTTTAAATTATGCAAATGACTTATGTTCAGATGAGGAGAACCATATCTATTTTATTAGTCGTGACCAGAAATTACTCGATTCTGCTAAAGAACACTTTTCTCCTCAAAAAGGCTATCCGAATTTCAAGTTCCGGTCACGTGAAAAAGCACGTGACTTCGTTATGCAAAATCGTCATCATAATAATTTATTTGTATTTATAGGCGGTAAGGAAGTAGACTTTCACATGGCTGTACATACACGCTCTCTTTTTATTGTTCCTACATGGATACCAGTAGAAGAAAAAGCCGAATTTTACGGTGTACATGTTGATACCCCTGAACAACTTTTTAAATTTATACGCGCACTGAATAACCACGAAAATTGGTATGCACAAGTAGAAATAGAACCAAATGTGACTGCTTTATCACTAATGGATGGTAGATATAAATATAAAGCAAAAACAGAAAATGAACGTGACATGGTAGAGCATTTTGAGCAATTATTAAAATTTGGTCAAAGTAGAAATTACTACGATATCCTTTTGTACCATTTTCTTGCGGGAATGACGAACAGCAAATTATTTGATGATATTGAATTGTTTGGAATGATACCTTCTTCTGATTGCTCCTTAAACAAGGATATCTTCGGTTTCATGCGTCAAACAAGAATTATAAAAGGCAAATATATTCCTCGCAAACTAATATACGGCGAAAACTTATTATTAAGAAAAAATCCCAAACAGAAAGCTCACTTATCATATTCGACTGATCAGCGTGCTATAATGGGTGCTGTAGAAGAATTCAAAACTCTATGTATCAATCCTGATTTCAAAAATAAAATCAATACTTTACGGAAATCAGGAAAATTTAATGTTTGTATATTTGATGACTATATGACACATGGAAATTCTTTTAACGCCGTCCGAAATTTACTGAAACAGTTAGGAGCTAACAAAATCATCTTTGTCTCTTTAGGAAACTTCGGAAAGCCATTTCAAAAAAGAGATTATGCAATTAACGGAGATGTCTATAATATTGGTTATACTTACAATATGATTAATTCCAGTATTAAATCTCTTAGTTATAATGATACGGCTAAAGACGAAGTTTCAGAATTATATGAAATTTTTAATTCATAATATTATATTAGAATAGGAAGTATTAACTGTGGAAAAATATTATATTGCTCTATATAAATTAGGTATTAAAAATGAATTACTTCTAAAAGCAATAACTGAATATGACTCTGATTTTATAATCCATTTATTTGAGGGGAATACCGATATTTTTCTTACTAATATAGAATGGTTAGAATACAAAAATATCTTTGAAGATCATTCTTCCCTTCTTAATGCATTAGAAGCTGCCGAAACTATTTTGCAAATTAATAAGCAAAACGAAATCCATACTGCCTTATACGCAACAATTAATTATCCTCATAATCTTATGAGCATGGATAATCCTCCTGCCATTGTATATTATAAGGGTGCAAATCCTAATAAAAATTTCGAAAAGGCTATCGCTTGCATTGGAACAAGAAAGCCTACCCGCTTTGGCTTTAATGCTATTAATTATTTAATCCCCCAATGGGTAAATGAAGGATTTGCAATCATATCTGGTTTAGCTGCTGGAGTTGATCGATTAGCACATGTAGCTTGTTTAGCTGAGGGTGGTAAAACAATTGCTGTTCTTGCCCATGGTCTCGATATGATCTATCCTGCCTCTAATAGAAAATTAGCTGAAAAAATATTGTTATGTGATGGAACATTACTTTCCGAATACCCTGTTGGAACAAAACCTGATAAGTTTAGATTCGTCAATAGAAATCGTCTTATTGTTGGACTTTCCAAAGTAACTGTGGCAATGGAATGTGAAAGAAAAAGTGGATCTATGCATACAATTGAGTTCGCTCAAAAGCAAAATTGTCCTATTTTCTGTCCCGATCCAGGAAACAATCCAAAAAAACCTCAATCTGGGTTAAAATATATATTAGACAATAACATTGGCTCTTTAATTAAAAATGGATTAGATTATCAAAATGTTATTATTTCTGCTGGATATAATATTGAACACCCTTCAATGAATGCTAAATATATAAAAGAACAATATTTGAAGGCATTAATTGCTGGTATAGAGGACGATCTCATAATCAAATCTATTTTTGAAAAAATAGGTTTAAATTATACTTCCGATTGTTCTTGTCTAATTAATCTAAATAACTATTTATTGGATTTTATTCAAAATACCGGTTACCCTATCCAAACAATAATTGATTTATTTATAGAAAGCATCATTTCAACATATACACCAAGCGAGAAAGAGAGCTAACGTCCTCTCTTTCTCTATACTATATAGACATTATATGTTTAAAAATCTTTTCATTTATATACACTTGTTTCGTATCGCCATTTCAGATATATGAAACTTTTCTCAAAAATCTTTGGCTATCCATTTTGTCCTCAGTATCGCACCTTGAGGAACCTTATTATCCACTTTTTCATAATTGTAATAATATTTTCCCTTTGAAAAAGAAAAAACAGAACCTCTTTGAGATTGATTATTCCAAACAAAAGTAGGAACAACACATACCTCTGAATCCGTATATCCATATTTGCCTACTCCAAATGCAATACATGGAATAAAATCTCCAGCGATTTCTGATGTTCTCTTTTCTAATTTTTCCACAGCACGCTCATTTGCGGAAATCATAGTCGTTTCTTTTTCTTTTTTATTAGATAAACAACGACCTACAGAATAAATAAGCAAATCAGGAGTTTCAATATCATTTGTATAAGCCCTGATATACCCTTCACTGTCCATCTGAACCTCATATCCCTTGGTTTCTAATGCTACCTCTGTCAGTGCCTCAAAAAAATTTTTTGTAATTTTTTTTCTCATTTTGAATTCCTCCTTGCAAGTTAGAGATTATTTTTTATTTTAATCTCTTTTGTAGGAATATAATATCACTCTTTTCACATCTTGTCCAGAGTTTATTTTTATTTTTTAACTCTAAAAATTCTAACAATTAACAAAAGGAAACTCCTCTCAGAGACAACGTCATTTTATTATTAGAACTATTCACATCGACATTCTTTTTTACAAATTCAAATCCCAATTCTTTGTAAATCTTATATAATAATTCATTCTTAATATACGTTTCACCCTCATATGGCTCAGAGTGTGGATATACACTTAAGCTAGTACCACCATCTTTAATCACTTCTTGTACCATTTTATCCATAAGTTTTTTACCTATACCTTGATGCCTTACCGCCTCTCTTACTCAAAAATATTTTATTTCGTATTCGCCCTCTACTGCCATTCCTATTCTTCCAATTTCCTTCTTTCGAAAAAAATCTTTATACGCTACTGCTTCAGCCCATCCTCTATTTATGCCTACTACATTAATTCTCACCTTTATATCTTTCATTTTTCCAAACATAATATCACTCTTTCTTTATAAACAATATTTTCATATTATATCATTACCTACTTCAAATAAAAAGATTTGTTCCGAAATATTCCAATGTACTAATATAACTATTTCAAGCAATTTTCTTATATTTATTTCTTACGAATCTACCTAATTATTAATTCCATTTTGAATTTACAATACGAATATAAATTCCACAAATTAGCTTTAAGTGGGAAATCTTTTCTATAAATAAATTGTGTCTTAAATGAAATATTATGGCAATGACACCATTCCTGCATTTGTTTCATTTTTATGCTTTCCCCTGTATCAATTCTATTTACCAGACATTGTATCTTGAAATCATCTATTCCTAACCTAAAAAACAAATAAAACAATACATTATAATATCTAATCAGCACAACCTCTTTTGCCATTTCTTCCTCTGACCTCATACACATTTTCCACCTTTCATTGTATATCCAGTTCTATTTATCCACATATTTTTACTCTATACACCTTATACCCACCCCATAATAGGGGGTTAATATTCCGACAATAATTAATATAATCTCAACAACTCCCATTCCTGACTCATCCTGTAAAAATTCTCTCATCATATCATTTCCTCCTCGTCTACCAAATACTATATGCCTTTACACCAAAGCAATGCTTGTATCATCACAATAATCACATTAATCATAATAACAATCCGATGCCTCCAAGCCGAAACAATACTGGCATCATCACAATAATCATAATAACAATCAGATATTGCCAAGTCGAAGCAATGCCGGCATCATCACAATAATCATAACGACAATCAAAAGCAAAATCATTGGAAACAGTAGTTTCGTTCCTGCCTCCTCTCCTAACTTTCTCGCATAGTTTACTCTATCATCAAACGCCTGCTGTTCCTCCTGCTCTAATAAATGCAAGATTTCTCTTGAGCCTTGATATAAGTTCTGCGTAATGAAAGAAATAAGCTTCATATACGGTAGAAGTCCTATCCTCTGTCCAAAGTCATAGTACGCTCTCTCCTGTGATACACCACCTTGTAATTGATTCATCATAATATTTAATTCTTCATACGCATATCTTCTCTCGATTAGATTTTCTTGTCGCTTTTTCTTATAGTCTTCATTTATCTTGGAAAAGCTTCCCATAATCGTCATTCCCGCTCCCAGATATAGAACTAATTGATTTATTATCTTTGGATAATCCATCAAAATCTCCTCATTTCTCTTCTTCATCCGTTCGTTCATCCGGCTATTTTCCACATAAATCAAACAGATAACGAAAATAATCCCAAGTACGAATAAAGTAATTCTATTTGTCTTAGGACTCTCTCTCGTCAAAGAAATCCCATTTAAGACAGCCGGTATCTGAAAGCTTCCCTTTGTATCATCTTTTCTCTCATACTCTTTTAAAATCTTAATTAATTGTTTTTTTTTACTCTCCTCCTCGCTCATCTCCCTCTCATAAATACAGACTGGGTACTCTCTCTCATATACAATATCCCCGTAAGAAAATGTCCCAACTACAGTTGTTATCACTCCCCCTTTCTCTTCCTCGTCAAATTCTTCATTTTGCACCACTCCCGAAGAATCAATCAGCTCATAGTCCTCTGGCATCCACGATATCTCAATTCCACTATCCGGTATCTCATCGAAAAAATTCAAATCCTTTGTGATATGGTCGTAAGATTCATTCTCTCCCAGTAAATTCTCCTGCGCATAGGAAAATGCCTCCTGAAACTTTTGTTCTATCTCCTCTTGTTTATATTTTTGCTCTCCGACCGAAAATTCTACTCTCTCTCCATCTGCATAAACGCTCTCCGTCTTCTCCCCCTGTCCATAAGGATTCCTCTCAAACGTAAGCTGCTCTGTTTTTGCCTGTCTCTCTCTTATCATTCCTCCGAGAAAAAATAAAATTAAAACACTTATCCCAAGGAAAACGATAGATATCTGTTTTTTTCTATAATTTAGTAACTGCTCTCTCACCTTATCGGAAGAAGCCAGACCAAGTCTTTTTAACTTTCTCTCTATCTCCTCATCCTTTAATACCCCCATCTTCTTTAGCTTGGAGTAAAGAAAAAACCATACTTTCTTTTTCTCTCTCATCCTTTCTACACCCCTATCTTTATCAGATTATCCGCCCAGTAATAAGCTACTAATATGAGAGCAAGACAAATACTCATCAGTAGAAAACCAATGAGATTCCCGTACATACTGCTCATATAATTGCCATTTGTCAAATTCATGTACAAAATAACAAAATAGGGCATAATACACATAATATTTTTCTCAAGCTTTTTCCCTGTTATCAAAATATCAATCTCATTATCCACCTGAAGTTTTTTCGATAAATGCCCCACTGTCTTTTGGATAATCTTAATTAGATTTCCTCCATTTCTCTTCGTGATAACGATGACTGACGCAAATAAATCAATCTCCTCCACTCTGGAGCGAACCGCCAAATCCGTGAAAAGTTGCTCTATCGGAACCTTTAGACTAATCTTTTTTATCATATAATCTAACTCCGCCACAAATAATCCCTCTTCCTCTGGATGAATTCGCTCCAATTCTTCTCTCACATAGATTAGGCTATTCTCAAGAGAATATCCCGCATACAAGGCATTTACCATCGATATCATAGCTTCCTTAAACTCGTCTCTTAATCTTTCTTGCCGACGCACTCTCGCTCGCTCCCTCTGCATTTTTAAATAGAAATATAAATACGGTGATAAGAAGACTACCATAAAGAGAGAACCATAGAATAAATAACTGGTAATACTTAAAATCCCAAGACCCTTTAGCAATTCTAAGAGAAATTCTCTTCTTGAGAAATGGTATTCTGTATAGTCAATCAGAGGACTCTTCTTACTGGCTTTTTTCTGATTATCTTGTCTACGCATGGCATTCTTCTCGCTCTCCTATAAATTCCCTGTATGTCTCGATAAGACCTGCTCTTTCTAACTTCTCTTGGTATATAATCTCCCCTTTTTTGACCCATCTTCCCTTTACCTTCCCTTCCTTTTCCTCAAACTCTTCAAACTGATATAAAGTATGCAATTCCCTTCCCTGCTCTGGCTTCTTGTAAATCTCTGCTATCTC
Organism: Blautia sp.; assembly: GCA_030841965.1. Taxonomy (GTDB): domain Bacteria; phylum Bacillota; class Clostridia; order Lachnospirales; family Lachnospiraceae; genus JAUUSJ01. The sequence goes on along the minus strand of JAUUSJ010000026.1, from coordinate 23,024 downwards.
TAATACCTTTCTCGTTCCGTCTCGCACTCTGCCAAGATGGATAATAAAATCTATCGCTGAATAAATCTGTCTCTGTATCGCGTCCATCGGCATCTTCACTCCCATCAAAACCATCGTCTCAACCCTCGATATGGCATCCTGCGCTGTATTGGCATGACAGGTGGAGATAGAACCTTCATGACCCGTATTCATCGCCTGCAACATCTCTATCGCTTCTTTTCCTCTCACTTCACCGACTAAAATTCTATCCGGTCTCATCCTCAAAGATGCCTTAATCAAATCCTGCATACTAATCTCATTCTCTCCCTCCACATTCGCATTCCTTGTCTCAAGTCTTATCAGATTATCCTTTCCCATAATCTGAAGCTCTGCTGAATCCTCAATTGTGATAATCCGCTCATCCCTATCGATAAACCCTGACAGCACATTGAGAAAGGTTGTCTTCCCAGAACCTGTTCCTCCACTAATCAAAATATTATACTTTGCCCTCACAAGATAGGATAGGAAAATAGAAATCTCAATATTCAGACTATCCCTCTGTAAAAGGGTCTGCATCGTCATACCGCCCCGATAAAACTTTCGTATCGTTAAGGCAGCCCCGTCAATCGAGATAGGATTTAGGACAATATGTACTCGAGAGCCATCTTGCAATCTCGCATCCACAATCGGTGAGGAAGTATTGACCATTCGATTCGTTCCAGCGACAATCTGCTGCAGTACGTCCATATATCTTTCTCGGTTTAGAAACCCCTTCTTCCACTTAGATAATCTTCCCTCTCTCTCCACATAGATGCAATCATATCCATTTACCATAATCTCCGTGACAGCATCATCCTCCAATAATTCCTGCAGCACATCCAGTCTGCGCAATGTATTGAAAATGGATGTTCTTAATCTTTCTTTCTCTGATATAGAGATATACTCTTCCCTCGCTATATCCAAGATGGCCAAATCTATCGCCCGATAAACTTGAACATCCTCTACCTCCTTTGATATATCAAGAATCTCTAAGACTCTCTTTTGTACTCGCTCCTTCACATTATCGCTCCATCTATCCCTCTCATCAAAAATTCCTGCATCACAGTCCACTATATCTTCCCTTCCATACATCATCCCTTCTCCTCTATCCTTCTCACAAAGTTTGCCATATCTGGATGTCTGAAATCTTGTCTCGGCACAATAATATACTCAAACTTTGTACTGGACTTCTCAAGCCCGACAAACTGTAACACTTTTTTGAAATGTCGCTCCTTTTCTGGTGATATCTCTGGAAGAGTCGGAATAAAAACCTGATGAAATAACGACAAAAAGGAATAACTACAGAGGCTTCCTACTCCAATATCCACCACAATCTTTCGGAACTTACCAGAAGTTTTCAGTTTATCAAAAAACCACGCATACTCATCCACGGTCAGCTCTTTTAAGTCCATATAAGTGAGGGGCGAGACTAATTTGCAAACCTCATCCTCGACTACCATCTGTTCCTCCACCTTCCTTACTATCATCTCCTCCTTTTTGCGAATCCAGTAACAAAAATCACTCATCGTTGTTCTTCCCTCTACTAGGTCACTATACTCCTCCATACCAATATAGAGACTTCCCTTCTCCTTTGCCATGGCAAGTGCAAAACTTGTCTTGCCTGAGCGCCCAATTGGAGAATAAATGCCTATCATCTTACACTGTGCAATCTCCCCTTTCACATCAAAATTTTTGACTCGATTCTCCTTCTCCAAAATCATCTGAATCTTCGCTATAATCTCGCTCGCCGGTTGATATTTATAAATCCCCTCTCTTCCCTCCTCTTTGCATAAATGTACAACCTTATCCTCCATCTGCCTTCCCTCAAACTCTTCTGCCATTAAAGCCAAATCAAGGCTATTATTCTCTAAATATTCTCTAAATCTATCCTCGTTTGTAAAAGCTAACGCCAAGATTCCATATGTCGTCTGTCCATTCATATAATTCATCAGACGAACAGCATACTCCTCCTCAAAATCACAGACAGCAACTGTATATTTTTTTAAAATATAAATCCCTTCTCTCTCCATAAACTCATATCATGATGATGATACCAGGGTCCCAAGATCATATCATCTATCACATCCAAAGCTTGATACAATAAAGGAGAAAACCAAACCATATTCCCACTGTAAAAGGAATCACAAACGGATTCTCCCTCCAATCTGCCATGCAGTACGCCTCCCTCTCCCCCGACAAAAAAAATCGTCTTATATACTGTCCAAAATACTGAAATCTCTGAACAAATGCCTTCTCTTTGTACAATATAAGAAATGAGACTATCCCATTCACAAACATCGAGTAAAGAATCACCCATACTACATCTCTTCCAATAAAGCTTCCGACTACTGCGAATAGCTTGATATCTCCCGCCCCGAGCATACGAAAATAAAACAAAATCCCGAGACAAAAAATCGGTATTATCATCCCTCCCAAATACTCCAAAAACGTGCGAACTCCATCTAAAAATAAATGATAACAAAGTCCATTCAGCACTCCTACCATACATAGCCAATTGGGAACTCGAAACTGCCTCTTATCGAAAAAAGCAGCCAAACTAATATAAATAAATAATATGAAAAGCTCCGTATCATCACCCTTTCTTTGATATGATTCATCCAAAAGAGCTATCTGAGATTCTCCAAATACTCTACAATACTTTGTTAAAAATAAGAAATTGGAACTAAAATAAATTGTCTGAATCCCTTATACCAAAGGGCTCAAAATTAGAATAAAATGAATATAAGATACGGCAATTATCTGCCGTATAAGATTTGGAAATATTTACATATATTTCCTTCCCAAGATGTTTTTATTATAATATATCTTTTGTAGTTTGTCCAGTACTTTATATTTTTTTTAGAATTCTAAATTTTTCTGTCAAATATAGAATTTCCCTCCGATAAAAAGACTGTATTTTTCTTGTATCCATGCGATATATTATGATATATAAAATAATTATAAATATGAATTCAAACAAAAAACAGAGGGGGTATCGGAAAATATAAAGTTTCAATGAAATATAGGATGAGTTTTGTTTAAAGCCTTCTATATTTTGTTTGAAAAATCTATTCTCCGATAACTCCCTCTGTTTCCTTTATGACAATACCTTTTCACTCATAATCGTGCTAGGTCCGACAGATATATCCATTTATTATCCCTTCACTGCTCCTCCGGTTAATCCTTCTACAATCTGAGAAGAAAACGCAAAATAAATAATAATAATTGGAATCAGGGTAATGACAACTGCGGCCATAGATTCACTCATATATTTTGTAAACTGACCTATGTATCGATAAATAGCAAGTGTCAATGTTGTTACATTTTTATTGCCCAGTAAAACCATCGGCATATAGAAATCATTCCACTGTCCAATCGCCGTAATTAACGCCATTGTAAAGATGACTGGTTTCGTAATCGGTAAGATGATACTAAAAAAGATTCTTAAATCATGACAGCCATCCAATCTCGCCGATTCCTCCAATGCTACTGGAATCGTTCGGAAAAACTTCTGGAAAATCAGACAGGACATTGAAATTCCTGATATGTAAACCAGAATCAATCCCAATAATTTATTCAACAATCCGAGATTTCTCAGAATGATAAATAAAGGTAAAATACTCACCTGAACTGGAACCATCATACCAATCATAAAATATCCAATCAGCATTCCTTTTCCCTTAAATTGATATCTGGCAATTCCATATGCCGCCATAGACGATAGTAAAATACATCCCACGGTTCCACAGACTGTCAATATCAAACTATTTTTAAAGTAGAGAAGGAAATCGCCGTCAACCAAAACCGATAAATAACTAGAAAAAGAAATTTCCTTTGGCAATCCCACAAAATTTGTGACCAAATCTCCCTTTGTTTTTAGGGAGTCCATCACGGTTACTGCTAAAACAAATATCGTAAAAAATGAATACAAAATCAAAATAATAGAACAAGTCCAACGAATAATCTTACCACTGGTAGAGAGTACTTCACTATTACTTTGTGCAAAATCATCTTTTTTCTTCTTTGCCATAATGAAACACCTCCTTAATTATCATACTCAAACTTGGCAAGAATCTTATTCTGAACAAATGTCACTACCATCATAACAATAAACATAATAACGACGATTGCCGCACCAAATCCCAAATCCGACTTTCCATTTAGACCGCTTCCAAATGTGTATCGATAGAAAACAATATTAGCAAAATCGAGGGAACCGTTAATTCCTCCATTAATTCCTCCCAAAATAAACGGCATATCAAAGATTGCCAACCCCCAAATTGTACTCATCGTAATATTGGAGGCACAGGAAGGTAAAGAGAGTGGAAGCAAAATATATAAAAATCTCTGCCATTCACTACATCCATCTATACGCGAAGCTTCCATAACATCTTGTGAAACATCCATAAAGTTGGAATAAAAAATCATAATACCTGAGCCAGAGCCCTGCCAAAGAACAAGCAAGATTAAAAGTTTAAACGCCCAGTTTGGGTCTCCAAACCATGCTCCTGTCTCCATTCCCATTTTAGATAAAAATGTATTTAAAAAGCCTATATTTGGATTAAATATCAATGTCGCAAAGAAGCTGACAATCGTTGTACTAATAACGTATGGCAAGAATACCATAAATTTAATATATTTATATGCCGGTATTTTAATAAATAATAAATAGGCAACCAAATACTGGAATGGCGTAATAATCAGCCATACACAGAGCAAGTATTTTAAATTATTTTTTAATGCATTAAAAAACTCTGGTGCAAAGCGAGAATCTGTAAAAATTGTAATAAAGTTTTTGATTCCGACAAAATTTATCTCTCCCATTCCTGACCAGTCCGTAAATCCCAAAAACATGACGATAACTATGGGAAGCGCAACAAATATTGTATATAGAATAAATGCCGGAGTGATAAAAAATAGATAATTTCGGTTCTTTTTCTTTTTTTCCATAATACTAACCTCCGTTATTCCTTCAGCCATCTACCTATTCCATCTCAGCTGCAATTTCATCCATCAGCTCATCAACGGTCATTTGTCCGTCAAAAACTTTCAAGAAATCTGCATCCCAGACAGTAGAAGCGTTGCCTGTCGATGAATAACTACTTAAAACATTCTGCCAACTTCTATACGTATTGCCAGAACCGCTCTCGGAAATTTCTTTTGCGATTTCTGTGCCAGCTTCAATTTCTTCACTTCCAGAGACAGCTCCCTGAGACTGAACCCAAATAGTCTGTGCTTCTTTGGAGGCACAATAATTTGCAAATGCAATTGCCGCATCCATATTATCTGACGCAGAATTTACAGAAAATCCGTTTGCTGCAGTACCGACAAGTCCTGTCGTTCCGTCTTCGGCTGGAATTGAGAACGCTCCAAAATTAAGGTCTGGATTATTCTCACTAATCGTAGTAGCATCCCAGGAACCTGCAATATCCATAGCGGCATTTCCCGTTGTGAATGCCAAAACCTGAGCCGCATTATCAATGACACCTGTCCAGTTATCTCCAAAATACCCTGCCTTAGCCCAGTCAACCATCTTCTGCAATGCCTCTCGTGCAGGTTTATCGTCTGCCTTGCTTGTGTAGTCCTGTAAGCCGGCAGAATATTTTGCATCATAACCCGCCATAATTGGCTCATACGCAAATAAAACACTCCAAGAATCATGTGCCAGAGAAATTGGAGTTACGCCAGCTTTTTTAATCGTTGCCAATAACTGCTCAAACTCGCTAAATGTTTTTGGAACTTCCCATCCATTTTCTTCAAACATATCTTTATTATAGAAAACGGTACGTGTATCCAATGTCATCCACGGAATAGAATATACGCCCTCATCGACTTTCGCCAAATCCATTGCACTATCTGAAATAAAAGAAAAATCAACCTTATCTTTTAAGTCCTGACATGCTCCATTACTTACCAAATCTGGCATCGTGCTCGTCGCAGTACCGTTTGTCCAAAATAGGTCTGGACCAGAACCTGACTGAATTGCAGTCTGTAAAAGACTATAATAATCGCCGTCTGCCTTAATCTCATAATCCACTTGAACATTTGGATACTGTTCATTAAATCCTTCGATAATCTGCTCTAAGCTATCCTCAAAACTATAATCATGTTCCCATACCGTAATCGTGCCAGAAATACCGCTCTCATCCTCTGCCTTATTGTTGTCGGAACTAGACCCACATGCCGTTAGTGAAACCGCCATAGCAGCAGCCATCATCATACTAACTAATTTTTTTCTCATAAATAACTCTCCTTCCTTACTCGCATTACGCTTTTGAATAATTAAATTATAAAATTTTTATAAATCTTCAACAAGAAACAGCCTTCTCGACATGCTTCAAAATCTTATCCATTTATTTTTTCCAAATTCATTTTCTTATGATTTGATTCAATTTTTTACTTTCTATATTCACTAACCGTCTGTCCTGTAACCTTTTTAAACACACGGACGAGATAATTTGCATTTGAAAATCCACTTTTTTCTGCAACTACTTCCAGTGAATTTTCTTTATTTTGGAGCAAAAATTTTGCACGCTCAATCCGTCTCTCATTCAAATACTGTACTAGCGTCATATTCGTCTGCTCCTTAAATTTTTTACTGAAGGTTGGGACACTCATGCATGAAAGCTCCGCCAATTCAACTAGCGATAATTTTTCTTCCAGATTTTTTTCTATAAATTCAAACACGGGAAATAGCGAGTCTTTCTGAAGCTCAGCTAGACATTCCTTTTGAAATTTTCCCATAACCTCTGTCAAGTTTTCCCTCAGACTGTTTATATTTTTTTCTTGTGTGATTGCCGAAATTAACATCACATCAGAACTCCATTTTTGTACCAATGACTCACTAAATGGATGACTCTGTAAAATCTGATAAACCATCTTATTTACAGCCTGCAATAAATGTCCCTGTAAATCTTGAACTCGAATCTGTCCTCTCTTTGCCATCTGTAGGCAGGAATCTAGTTCCGTTTCAAAAATTTTCATTCCATTCTCCTCCAAAAAATTATTCACGCTAAAGAATGGAAGACTAATATCAGATAATGGATTACTATATGTAAAAACGGTCTTCTCCGGCTTATAAAAACTCATCTCAATTGCTCTGACCGCCTCCCTATATTTTTCATTTACCTGCTTTAAATCTCCAAACTCTATGCTTAACCCAAAGAGAATTTTGCCGTCAATATACTGCTGCACTGTCTTACTAATAATAGAAATATTAGAAAATAATATTCTGCGGCGCTCCTCCGTATTATTTTTCTTATCGTCCTGAAAAATAATAAACATTTCACGGTTATAGGGAGAAAATAAGGTTCCCATCTCATAACGCGAGACAATCTTCTCCATCAAATTTGTCAACATAGTCCCTTCCACCTGCTGTTTATCATAATTTGGGATAAATTCATTCGAGACGATTCTCAGCACACCTACCGTATAAACTTCTCTCCCAGTAAATGATTTTTCCTCTCTTTTGCTCGGCACTCTGCCACTTCTATTATACTTATTTTTTTGATAAACCTTATGAATCTCCTTAACTAATATCTCGGAAGATACATTATGCTTTAAGAGATAACTATCTGTTCCCCTGGAAATCGCCTCCTGTGCATAGGAAAACTCATCATGACAGCTTAAAATAATAATTCCATCTGCAAGATTTTCTTCTCGTATTATCTTGATAAATTCCAGTCCGCTTATATCTGCCATCTCAATATCCGTAATAACAATATCTACTATATTTTCCTTCAAAAATTGTATGGCCTCTGCGGGCATCTCGAACACTCCCGAGACGGCAATATCCTCTTTCCCATCGATAAGCGTGCGAACTCCCACGCCAGCCAGCAGTTCATCATCAACAACAATCGTCCGAATCATCTTTCTTTTCCTTTCTAATGATAGGCAATATATATATAATCTTTGTTCCCTTGCCCTTTTCACTTTCAATTGTAAGTCCATACTCCTGCCCATATTCCAACTGAATCATCTCCTCGACATTATGGATTCCAATATTGGTATGTTCTATATCTTTTTTTGGATTTTGCCGCCATTTTTCCACGTCAAAACCAATTCCCTTATCGGTGACAGTAATATGCAGCTGTTCATCCATCCATACCTTAATCTCAATCCTTCCATCCCTGACTCTGCCACGGTTAAGTCCATGCACAATCGCATTTTCCACAATAGGCTGTACCAATAATTTTCGGATTCGACAGTCTAGACTGGACGGCTCTGCCTCAATCAACAAATCAAAATTCATAAACCGTGTCTTTTGAATAACCGCATAGTTTTGAATTAACTCGAGTTCATCTTTTAACGTATAGTTATCATCATCTGTCCTTGCCGCATTCATAAAGATATTTATCAATGATTCCACTAAATTTTGTATCTTATCTTGATGATTTAATACCGCCACCCACTTAATCGTATTTAACGCATTATAGATAAAATGTGGTGTCAGCTGGGCTGCCAATGTCTTCATCTTCTGTCGATTTTTCTCTTCTGTCTCTCTCTTATATGCCTCTACCAGCCCATCAATACGAAATGTCATATTATTAAAATGTTTTGACAGACTTTGAAACTCTCCTATGCCATATATTTCAATCCCAGTTTTTCCTAACTCTCCTTGCGCATACTGGTCCATCGATTTTTTTAACGCTCTAAGAGGCTCAAAAACATATTTTTTCATACTATATAACATAATAAATAGAAAAAGAATGTATATCATCGAGATTAAAACGAACGGAAATGTCAACTTCCGCACATTTTCCACCACAATTTCTGTATCTATCACACTGACACAAAACCATCTCACATCCATCAGACAATAGGACGCTATCACATTTTTTTGTCGCATTTCATTATCCACTATCTGATAATTTCGTTTTTTTCTTTCACTTAACATGGAAATATCCAGCAGTTTTCCCCTCTGTAAATTATCAGAGGAATAAAAGATTCTTCCATCTCCGTCCGTCAGATACCAAGTTGCATACTCTGTTGAGAGCTCCCCCAAACTGTCTAAAATCATCTTATCGCTGCTAATCAGATACAAGATACCCACATTCTTCTTTTTCGAGTTATTCAATGACCGAGCCAAAATATAATTATACTCATTTGCCTTTCCGTATAGTTGACTTGTCGCATACCAACAACATTTTCCACCTGCATCTATAATCTCATCTTTATAGGGTTCCATAATCGAAATAATATCTGAATAATTACCTCCACTGTGGAAAATTTCCCCTTCCGCCTCCAGATAAGTTGCGACAATTCCTGTATTAGAATAATTGATAGCAGATAAGACATGATTGATTTCTGTCTTTTCCAATTCAGTAAATGCCTTATCTTTTCCTAATAGCTCTACACAATCATTATAGTAGACAGCCATGGAATCATCCTCTCGCTCTCTCATAGCTTTATGAATATTAGCACCTGCGACTGTCACAGTGTCCATCGTTGTTTTGCCCATACTAGAAACCGAATAATTCTGAAATACGATATATGTGATAGCAGCAAGGCATAAATAAGGCGTAATAACTAGAACGATAAAGAAAACTACCATTCTAGTCGTAATGCCATAATACTTATCATTCCTCAATTTCTTCATGAATTGCCGCCCTCATAATCTTTGAATAAGTTCAACAATAATTTTCCCGAATAATAAGCCGGCAAGGATGCACCACAACAAATCAGCAATAATACCGCCATCGGAATATATTGCGCCAAAAATAAAACTCCAAGAATCGGTATCGTCTGTATGAGAACTAAGGCAACAGTATATGGAAGTTTTGCAATGGATAATCCTACGACGAATCTTATATAGCCTCGAATCGTATTATCAAAATATGATAGAACTGGGAAAATATATACCCACATAACTAACAGAATAATCAAGACAAGATTGAGCAAAATGCGAACCACTCCCGCCAGACTCATCTCTCCCTGGTAGAGAAAATAATAATTGAGTGCCAATGTTCCCCCTACGGCCAACATTATCAACCATACCGTCGTTGATTTTTTGAAATTATCCAAAAATGCGCGAAAAAAGCTTCGAATAATATCAGGCTCATCATTTCTCATATACCGCAGTAAAACTGTATACATAGCTGTCTGTGCAGCTCCGATTGTAAAAATCGGAATACTGCATAGAAGAAATAGCAAATTCAAAGAGACCACATACATTACTCTAGTCAAAATCTTGGATAAATAACCGTCATAATTAAAGAAACCTTTCATATCTCCACCTTTATCCCCTAGAATTTTCTATGATAACTGTATTTATCGACTGCGCTAGCAAGGAGCATTCTGCCACCATTTGATTTAGGCGAATATATATTTTTTTGTCTTCTCCTTCTGTATTCATAAGAACAGCAATCAGACTGCCATCGGGATTGCGAAAAGCTGTCATATCCAGTTTCGTCGTATATCTGCTAAAACCTACCCGCACTGCTCCAGGCTGTATATAATGACTAAAATGCCAAATATAGGATGCTGTATTCCTCTCTATTAATTTCTGTTTTTGGATATCATACATATAAGGAGCATCACAGAGATTTTGTACATGATTTGGACCGCCCTCTTTATCTAATAATAGATTCCAATCATAAAAGGCATTCATTCCGTGATTCAAATTCCCGATAATATCATGTGCATATTTTTGCGCATTTGCCAGATAATCTGTCGAATCGTAAATACTATACTCAATACATGCCTCCGATAAAATCAATTTTTTGTCTGGAAAGCGCTTTTTTACTAAATCCAAAGCTTCAAAATGGTCTCCGCTATACCAGTGAAAAGCGAGTCCATCTACCATATGATTCGTCTCTTCTGTGATAATAGTACAAGCTCTCTCATATAATCTCTCTTTATTGTGGTCCCAAATAAATATCTCTACGTCGGTAAGTTCATGTCGTTGCATCGCTGGATAAAGATAATCTCTCAGAAAATCTCTCTCCTCTTTTGCAGAAAAAATACAAGAATCCCATGTCTGTGTGGCAGCAGGCTCATTTTGTATGGACATCCTGCAAACTTTCAATCCTTCTTTTCTGAGCTCTATTATATATTTGCAAATATAATCCGCCCAGAATGCCTCGTATCCCTTTTTTAATTTTCCGCCATGGCTGCGCTCTTTGTTTGTTTTCATAAAAGCCGGAGGAGACCACGGTGTGACCATCAATTCCACTGGCTTTCCAAGCTCTTTTTGTGCATCTTCGATTAACGGAAAAATGTATTTTTTCGTTCGCTCCAAAGAAAAGCTACTCAGCTCTCTGTCACTCTCGTCCGACATCGCTTCATACTGTTCTACCGAAAAATCACAACTATCTATATGCATTCTGCCTAATCGATAATTCATATGATTTGGGTTAAAATAAGAAGATATCATCTCTCGTTTTTGCTCTTCCTTCATTTTGGCATAGACATATCCCGCTGAGTCGGTAAAAGCACCGCCAAACCCTTCAAAAACCTGAAATTCTACCTCTGGATGAAGATTGACTGCCTGTTTTTCAATGCCATTATCCTTTTCAAAGGAAAGCTCTCTCTCTTTTCTTATTTTCTCATTTTGTGGAAAACTTGTCGTTATTATTTTCCCCTGCATCATTCTTTTTGCACCTCGTCTTTCTTTAAACTCGTTGTATCCACTGTTACCTTTATGCCTTTTGGGACTGTATATTCTATCTCTCCTCCATCTTCGCGGTTCCAACTCACATCAATGAATCCCCTTGGAGTAAATACACGCCCTTTTGCATATCTAAGATTTCCTGGCTGTGGACAAATCTTCACAGTTGTATAACCTGGACTTTCCGGCTGTACTCCTAGCACAACGGACGGAAGCTCATAGAGAATAAGTGCTCCCCATGCATGGCAGTCACTTCTCTCTCCTACCTCGTCTTCCACACAAGTAGTAACTTTCTTTTCTATCATCCTCTTCCATACCTGCCAATACTTATCTGTCCAGCTATAAAGATTCGTCTCCTGTAATGCTCGAAATAAATAAAATGCCATCGCAACAGAACATTGTGCATATCTCTCTGGAAAAAGAAGTGTTTTTTCCAAATTCTTTTTTCCCTGTTCCAAATCTACTGTATGAGTCAAAATCGCAAACACTTGAACATGCTGACTATATAATTCCACCCCTGGTCCGTCTGTGAGCAACCCATCTTTTCCTGTACAATATTTCTGAATAGCTATCTGCATATCTTCTGCCCTCTCCAAATATATTCGAGCTAATTCCTCTCTCTCAATATATTTAGCTATATCGGCTGCCCTTTGAAGTCCCATAATATAGAGCAAACTCTCCATCGTAATCGCTCCATATAAAGTAGCAGTCGGCACACCTGTCGTATCGTCCCATTCTGGTGTCCAGTCAATAAAAGACCATTTTGCAGACTTCCCATTTAGACCTCCCAGTTTCATCACATACCCTTCCTCTGTCCGTCTTTGATGAAAGAAGTTTAAAACTCTTTCTACCGTGGGCAAATGTTCCTCCAAAAGCTCTCTATCCCCAAAATACATCATATGGTCATAGAGCATTAATATATAATAAATAGAAAATCCTGGTATAATATTCGGACCGTAGCAAGGATACGAGCAGTTTAGCAATCCATCATATCGCTGAGAGCGCCTAAAATCATCCATACATTTTCTCGCCAACCTATCATCCGCCGCAACCGCATAGGTATACAAAATTTCTGAGCGGGCGTCCATCGCATACTGCAACTGTTCATAAAATGGACAATCCTCATACGTCTCATGCATACAGCGGCGAAGACTGCGCTCACTGATTTCCCAGATATCTCTCATATCTGAATCGGATGTAGAAACTTGTGTCTTTACGTCAAGAGGATATCCCGTCTCCGTATAATAAAATCTATTTAAAGTCAACGGCTCATCCTCTGTCTCAATCTCCAGTCGGATAAAGCGAAAGGTGCGAAACCAAAACGGCTCATACTCCTCCTCTCTATTGTCTATACCATATCCCGCCACAAGGTAATAATCCGTAAATCCCTCCAAATATCCGTTTTCCCAGTCATCTCTCCTCGTTTTGACTGGCAGACCATTTTTTTGTCTCTCTGGCTGGACATAGCTTTCTGACTGTAAAATTTTTATCTTTGCCCCCTTTCCCCCTCGCATAGCGATATGTAAATATGCTGTCATCTCCTCGCCCGCAGAAATCTCCACAATTTCTCTCCTATACGCGGGAATCAAAAGCGATTTTTTCTCCTCTAATAACTCTGTCCAATCCTTTTTATGAAAGACAGACTGTCGCAGTACCATTATTTCTTTAAACCTGCCCTCCTTTCTGTATAAAAATGGAATCGTTCTAGGATGAAGATTTCCTGGACTTACCGCCCTACTCATAAACGAGTACGGTTTCGCAAAATCCCAATCTTCATCCATATATCCAGGTAACATCCAGCCCGCTAATTCTTCCTCTCCTTTTCTGTCTTCCAAAATTTGTAGCGGTGCGAATCCCTCCGCCTCAGAAATAATATGAAATCCTTCCTCTTTTTTACATTTCCACTGTTCATCCGCATCCATACTATATCGATTCCCCTCTTCATCCCAGATATCCCCCTGAATAAATAGTCCCGGATATTCTGTGCGAAAAATTCCGTGGTTTCCCTTAGAATGCTCCGTCGGATATCGCAATACTTGTACCGCCAATATATTCTCACCTCTCTCTAAAAAGGGAAGTAGGTCTACTTCATCATAGTACCATATCTGACGGTCTCCTCTACTTGGTCCCATCTCTACCATTCTTCCATTCAAGTATAATTTATATCTGGAATCGGCTGAAATCTGGATAATCGCCCTTCTAGGTTTCGCCAAAAGCTGTACTTTTCTCCGAAAAAGCACCAATACCGGCAATTCCTTGTCCTTCGCATTCCATTTTGGAATCCAAATCCAATTTACTTTATTCTCCTTCATACTGAAACTCCTTCAAACTTATGATTAACTTAATGATAGTAAAATCTCTAGTTTTCGTCAATGAAGTTTAAACTCTAGTTTATTGATTTATTTATATTATTTTTTTTATATATTTTGAATTTATTGATTTTTTCATATTATATTTTCTATTTTTATTGATATTTTATCATGCTTTTGCTATACTTTTTAGTAGATACCTCGACGATAAGATATTGGGGTCAAAAACCCTCTTGAAGGCAATCTCGCATCGATTTTCCGACCTTTTGACCCTGGTATCATCATGATAAGCAATCTGAAAAGGAGAAAATTTATGACTCAACAAGAACTCTTAATACAACTCCACCAATACACCCCATGGGAATTATTACATTTACAAAACCTTAATAAACTAGAGTATATGGAACAATTAAACCAGTCTCTCGAAGTCTCTATTACAGAAGCCGAAAAAGCATCTGGTCTTCACCGTCCTCATGTGCCAGATGCTTCCAATAATACTTTTTCTGAACAACTCTTCTTCCCCCAAAATTCCCTGCGGGAAATCCAGATTGTTCAGCATGACCGCTATTCTCCTCCTGTTTTACATAAACATGATTTTTTTGAATTAATTTATGTATATGAGGGAGAATTTCTCCACCAAATTTCCTCTCAAAAAATGGTGATGCGAACAGGTGATTTTTGTCTCGTTCCGCCAGATATATATCACTCATTGGATGTCCACAATTATAGCGTCGTTTTGAATATTCTCATTCCGCAAAATACTTTTCAGGAGTTTATATTAACAGAACTAAAAGGACATACCCTACTTTCTAACCTCTTTTTGCCTTATACCGTTTCCAAACCATATAGTGATTATTTTTTATTTCACACAAACGGTGATATAAAGCTCCAACAGATTGTGCTCGATATATGTCTAGAATCACTCAATCAGGAGCCTTATTATCTTCATATGATGCGCACTGAACTACTCCTTTTGCTTGGCCTTTTGCTTCGCCATTACGAATCCACCTGTGAGCTATCTGCACCAAACAGCGGAAAAACTGGACAAAATATTTTAATTCTACAATATCTGGATAAAAACTATCAACATATTACTCTTCGTGAGCTCGCCGACGAATTTCACTACTCGCCACAACATATGTCAAACCGAATCCGACAGCTCACAGGAAAATCTTTTACCGATTATTTACTCCAAAAGCGAATGCAAGTGGCGTCCGATATGCTAATCAATACGAATCTTAAAATTAAAACTATCAGCGAGGCTGTCGGTTATCAAAATCCAGAGCATTTTGTCCGCACTTTCCGAAAATACTATAATAATACTCCAAGTGTATATCGAAGCGTCCACAAGATATCCTTAAGCCAACCTGCATTATAAATCGGAATATAAAAAAAGGGCTGTCATCCGACAGCCCAAAATTCTTTTCTTTCTTCGTTTTTCTTTCTTCGTCTCTAGTAGACTTTCTTTAATTCATCTACCCCACATCTTATCTTAAACTCCTCTATATCACGCTCACTCTTAATCAACATGATATCTCGTATCTTCCCAGTATGTATATCCTTAAAACCTGCCACCTGCTCCCCAGTGCAAATGCTGCATCTCAATACTGGAATCTCTCTTTCCCTATCGTAGTCTAAAACTTGTATCTTTTCTTTTTTCTTTTTAAAAAACATAATATCCCTTTGCTTCTTTTATAGGTTTATTTTGATACCCATCCTGTGAGAATATCAAGAACTCTCTGCAACCATCCCTTAATCGTGCCTACAAATCCCTCTGCATCCACGTCAAGATTCTCGAGTTTCTCATAGACATCAGAAGCCTGCTCCTTTAAATCCTCGATATTCAAATCCAAATCTGAAATCTTATCCATCAAATCAGCAATCTTTTGTCTATCTTCATCACTGAGGTCCACCTTTAGCTCTCCCGCCGCCTCATCTACAGCGTCTAAAATATCATCTCTTGTCTTGATATCTCCCGCTAAAACCTTCTCCTTAATCAACGCGATAAGCTGCTCTGCCGTTCCCTTCTCACCGATATTCTCTGCAATCTCTCCTGTGACAATCAGCTCATTATTCGCTGCGTCCTTGCTCTCCTCAGAAATCTCCTCGCCTGTGATATTCTCATAGGCCTGCATAACTCCGACTAATGCCGCTGTTCCTGTAATGCTCGTAGGACCTGCTACTTTTACATTGGCATCAGAAATTCCAGCTGTAATCAAGGCATTTCGATACATTCCCTCGCTACAAAAAGCGATATTCTTCGTCACAACCTGAACGCCGTATCCCTCTTCCTTCTTCTCCACAATGACAGAAGACAATGCTCTCGTTCCAATGATGCTGGAACTTAAATAATCATCCAAATACTCATGCTCTTGCTTATTCGTCACCTGTCCAACCTTATACTTTCCTGAGTCAAGTTCTTCCTGTGTCACTTCAAGAAGCTCCATTACCTTTGCCTTCTCACTGGATGTCAAATCTGCTCCAAAAGAAATATATGGTTTTGTCACCTCAGCGTCTGCAAAGGAAACTGTGTGAAATCCTATCACAGCAACTAATGTCAACGCCAAGGCAGAATATAATTTTCTTCTCATAATAAATACCCCTTTCCTGCTAAGTCCAAATACTTATATATCTATCTTCGTAATATTGGGGTCAAAAAGTCTTCTGACCCCTTTGATACCAGATTGCTCCGCACAGTATGCCCTTGCAATCTTCGTTTTATCGACAAAATCTATGTCCATTCTAAATGACAAAGAAACAAGCAATCCCTATTATATACAGAGATTGCTCTTTCTTGTCTTGGACTATCATACTCCCCTGTAATGATTCCGTCAAGCTCATTGTATCATCTTTTCATGAAAAAGTTCTTACTTTTTTATGAAAAATTCCTTACAGAACTCTCTCTTTTTTCTATCTCTTTTCTGCGACGTCGCCTTTTTCTCTTTTTTCCACTCAAAAAATCGATTTCTTTTTTATTTACAATCCAGAGCATCAAAAATACAATAATCGCCGCTATGCTAATAATACAACCATTAATGAGACCAGGAGGAGTGTACTTCATCTCTATCTCATGATGTCCTTCCTTTATATCAAGTGCCAGGAAGCTCTCACCGATTGTCGTCGTCTCTACGCTCTCTCCGTCCACTGTCACTTCCCATCCTGGGTCACTCGGAATAGAGAAAAATAACATACAATCCTTTGGAGCATCTACTGTTCCCGTAATGGAATTGCTCGTATAGGAGGTCGTCTTAAACTGCTCCGTCTCCATACGCTTCGTGACGCGGTCAAATACTTCCTGGTTCAAGGTGGCAGCTGTAATTCTCACAACTCCGCTATTTGTGCCATCGTCCTTTAACTGCATACGGACTTCCACCACATCACCTGCGTGAACTTCTCCGACAGGATAAATTCTAGAGCTTAAGCTGTCACTCACAATCTCTTCATCCCCAACCATAATCACCGCATTCTCCACCTGACTGCCGTCATAGTGAATATATAAATCTTCAGTATCTTCCTCGATATTAATATAAAATACAATATTATCTACCTGAGCGGTTGTATTTTCAAAAGTATACTCACCAGTATTGGTATTTTCCACCGTCACATCATGCAAAGAAGGTTCAGATACCTCCTTATACTCGAATAAATCCTCCTCACCGTAGGCATAGTACACAAACTCATTCAGTACATCAAACGGATATACATTATCTCCAATCCAGTTAAATACTTCTTTATCCATCAGATATCCTATAGAAGTATGATACGGATTCTCATAGAGTGTATTCTCTCCGACAGAAATGCTTTTTTCCATATCATTCAAGGCTCTATCCTCTGGGCGGACAATATTATACTTCACGTTTAATAAATTATTTGTAAACTTCGTAGCTCCATCGTACAGATATTCATTCGCTCCCGTATAAAATCCAATCTGGTCCATCTGGTCTACCGTATTGCCGTCCGCTGTGCTTCCAAACATTGTGACGCATTTTAAATTATACCAAATCGCCTCGTCTAACATCTTCCAGGAAGCTAATTCTGTTCTCTCTAATCTCTCATCCCCTATATATTCCTTTATCTGCTCCACCGCTTCCGTATTATCAAAAAACTTCGGAACATCAATCTGTCCAATCTCCTGGAATCCATAAACTGCACTCACACAAAGTTCTAAGACAGAACAAAGAGTTAAACTATAGACAAGTATCTTCTTTCTAATCTTTTTGAAACTATATAAGAAGAGAAAAACAAAATACACGCTAATCAATGCTAGCGTAATCCAGTAACAGTACTCCTCCCTCGGTGTATCACTGAAAATATAGCTTGCACAGATGCCGATAATACAGAGAAGATATGCTATCATCACATGGTATACTCTCGTAAATCGTACCTGCTTAAATAGCTCAAACGCCATAATCAATAATAAAAATGTATAAATAAATGAAAAACGATTTGGAATACCATACTGGTCATGCATACCATGCCAGATAAAATTCAAGCAATGTTCATTAAAACTAAGAATAAACACTGCAAGCAGCCAAATCTTTTTTAGCTTCTGAGAAATCGTTATCTTTCTATTAAAGAAATATAAGACAGCCAAAAAGACTGGCAAAATTCCCATATAAAGATTGGCGTTTCCATTAAAATTATCATTGGTAATCGGTGCGACGCCCGCCAAATGTGTCGATAAAATATCGGTGATATTCGTATACCATTCATGAGAAGGCAGACTTATGAGTTCGGCTGAGGCTGTCTTGGAAATTCCAAGATAGGCGGGAACTAAAACAACGGCCGCTATCCCTGCCGCCAAGATAGAATATAAGGCAAAATTAAGACCACTTCTTATGAATTCCCTATTATCCTTAAAATCATAGCAGATAAACCAGAGCACCAAAAAAAGACAAATCATAAACGAGATATAGAAATTGCAAAATAAAGATAATGCCAGAGAAAGGCAATATATTTTGCAATCTCTCTTCTTTACAAGCCGGTCAAACCCCAATAGGATAATGGGAAGCAAAGCGATGGAGTCTAACCACATCACATTCCAGCTATATCCAACCATATAATTACAGAGTGCATACGCTGTAGAAAAAATTAAAACTGACTTATCATATTTATGAGAACGACTCACAAAATAAATCGTCGCCGTAAGTCCTGTGAGTGAAATCTTAAGTACAATAATCCAACTCACAATCATATTCAGAGAAGCCTTTTTTCCCAGCAAAATCAATAAATTTAACGGACTGGATAAATAATACGCCCATAAGGTGATAAAATTATATCCCAATCCCCCATTCCACGAGTAAAATAAAGAATCTCCATTTTTTAACTTTTCATATAATTCAGAAAAAAATGGCATATACTGATGTAAGCCATCTATAATAACGAGAGACTTATCCCCAAACGGCTCCACCTCGCATAAAATGCAGACAATACACATCAATAAAAATGGAATGAAAAATCCCAGTATATAAATCTGATAATTTCGCATTTTATGAGCTATCTCTCGAGTACGCTTTTTGTTCGTTCGCTTTTTCTTCCTCTCTACGGGTGAGTATCTCAAACTTTCTACTGGAGGAAGTATTTTTTTCTTTTTCTGATTTATATTTTCCAACATCGTTTTTCCCCTTATATCTGAATTTTTGGAAGACGTTTCATAACTTCATTGCTTCCCACTCCAATTAACATTCCTGTAACGGTTCCCACAATTAGTAATACTGGAATATAATAGAAAAATGCTTTATTTTCCATCAAAAATGTGGCCAAAATAATCTGTCCGATATTATGGGCAACGCCTCCCGCAATACTTACCCCCAAAACACTAAACCGCTTTGTCTTCTTTAGTAAAATCATAATAAACAGGCTAACTGCCGCTCCCGATAAACTATATACAATAGAAAACATATTTCCAAATAATATTCCCGACAAAATTACCCTCAACACACTAAGTAAAATAGCCCGCCTCGTTCCAAGACAAAATAATGCTATCATCGTTACAAGATTCGCAAGACCTAGTTTCACACCTGGTATTCCAAACCCAAATGGAAAAAGACTTTCCACATAGCTTAATATAAGAGAGAGTGAGAGAAGGACTCCAAAATACGCTACTTTTTTTGTCATATTCTACCTCATCTTTCTTCGCTTTCGTTTTTTTACTTTCCACTTTACTGTCTCTGTGAGAATATAAAAACGCTTTCTAATCATAAAGCCAATATCCTCATGCTCCAATGCCGTCACATTGCTCGAATGTCTCCTATAGAGCAATAATGGCTCTCTTATAAGTACAACCTTGCCAACCTCCTCTGCTCTCGCCCCAATCCAGTAATCATGCATAAAAATCTTATCTGGAATCGGAAAAATATATTCTTTCAATTCGGAGCGAAACGCCATGCAAGCACCGATATAAGAATTCTTCAAAAAATTTTTCAAAAAACCTGGTCTGCTCTCTCTCCACTCAAAAGTAGTCTGCCCTGTTTTTCTTAGGTTCTCATCGACAATCTCTGCATTATGTAAAACCGCGGAGACGTCAGGATTAGAAAAAGCCTTCATGACTTTTTCTACTTTTTTATCCAACCATACATCATCCTGGTCCGATAAAAAAATAATCTCTCCGCTCGCCGCCCGCATTGCATACTGTATATTTTTTACAACTCCCTTGCCAGGACCTCGAAGCAGACGAACTCTCTTATCACTTCTTGCATATCTCTCTAATACTGTCATGGACCCATCTATCGCCTGGTCAACCGAAACGAGCACCTCGTCCCTCTCTCCCAGTTGTCCTAATATAGATTCCATCTGTTCTGTTATGTATCTTCCTCCGTTATAATAAGGTAATACTACCGAAATTTTCATTTTATACCTGCCAATCTCTTCTTTTAGTTTAATATAAATTTTTGTCTTTTCTATGTACTTTTCGTGAAAGTTGCTTGCTCCGCTCTACGTTTTCATTCTTCGGTCTGCGCCTCGAATTCTTGGAGTTTCATAGCAGTACAATTTCCTCTTCTTCTTGTTTTTTCTTTTGTTTTTCTTCTTCTGTGAGTTCTTCCTCTTGCCTAAATTTTTTTAAAAAAATCTCCTCTACCTGAGAATCCAGACTTCCTATTACTGATGACGCCATAATTTTTTCTCCTTTTCACAACATTTTCACAATTCCATCAAATTTCCAACATATTTGTCCTATATACTACTAACCATAGCAATCAAGAAATCCCTCTATTTCTTGTAGCTAAAGATTTTTTCATATTTTTCGAAGCCCACAGTAAGCAAGACTTGGGCTTCCTCCTTTTGTTATCGCATAATTATTATTTATGCGATTTTTTATTTCTAGATAGACGAATTATATGATGTTGGGGTCAAAAGACCTTGTGCCCCCTTTGATACCAGATTGTTTCGCACAATATACTCTCACAAGCAAGCTTATATCGAATTTTCGCTCTTTTGACCCTAAACTCTAATATCATCATCCTATCGGTCCTCTCGTATCCTTTCTCATCCGGACAACAGACCTGTCTCGAAGGTCCAAGCTCTCCTTTTCTAAAAAGGTAAGCAATAGCTTATTATATTCCTCCTCGTCCATCCCTGGCACACGATAGAAATAGGGCGAACCAAATTCATCTATCAACATCGTGGACGAGCTTCTATGATACCTCACACTGCTCGCCTGAATTATCAGCCAACTTTGGTCATGACTGTCCTTCGTCAACACTCTCATGTAAACTCTCTTCTTTCTTTTTTAATTCCCTTTTCTTCTTTGTAATCAACCCGCCAATCTTCCCCGTCTCTCTCGCGGACAATGACTTCCATCCCTCACGCACCACTTTATCATAAAGACCAAGCTCCTGCGCTATCTCATATTTTAATTTATCCTCTAATCTAATTTCCTTTTTCTTTTTCATTGTGGATACTCCTTTCCTACTCATTGAACGCTTCATCACCCAAAACTGGTAATTGCCAAAATATACCATACAAAGCAATCCACCTTGCACTGCTTCAACAACAAATCAAAATCCAGTAATTGCCAAGACATATCACGCAAAGCAATCCGCTTTCATGGACAATGATATCTACGTCAACAGACCTGTTCTTTTCTTATAAAAGTATCCACAATTTTTTTCATTCTATACAAGTTTTTCCACATTAAATTTCTTTTTCAGAGCCTCAAGCTCACTTAGGAGATTATCATTTCTCTCCTCCTGTGATTCTCCCTCTATCTTTGTGTATCCCTCCACGGTCGAGTAAGCTGGTTCCTCCCGATTGGCACGAACTCCCGGGAAAATAAAACTCTGCTTTTCCTCATCGGATAATACCCTAATCCCTGGAAAACTAGGACCGTCTTTTATCTCCACTTTTCCGCTCTTAATATCCTCAAAAGTCACTAATCCTGGAAAAGCATACTTCGGACTGCCATCTGAAACTTTCGCCGCATCAAAATATTCCCTCAAATCAAGTTCATCATCATCAAAATCCAATTCTTTCTTCAAATAATCCGGGGCAATCTTAGAATACAGCTCCAAAATACATTCCTTCGTCACCTTATCTCTCAGAGAAACGGGATTCTCCAAATCATCTCCGAGATGAATATAGCATTTATCATAGTAGGCATAATGTCTCTTCACAGATGAGATAGACTTAATCTCTGGATGCCTTTTGAATGAGAACTCCAACGTACGCACAATCCCCTCATCATACTTTCCCAGTTTTCTCTCCACTACTGCATCTATCTTATCTGGGTCCAGCTCCAAAAACAAATTCTTCTCCAATGTCAAATCAAATAACATAGCTCTTCCCCTCTCCAATTTTTTTCTATTATAATATATTTCAGCTTTTGTGTAAACTGAAAACTCCCTCAGAATCTTTATGGTAATATAAAATTTTTATTAGTTTGATAATTTTTGGGAAATGGGGATAGAGGCGAGGAGGGTTGGAAACAGATGAGAGGAAAGTAGAAAATAGACGCAAAGAGAAGCCGTCGATATATACGTATAATAACATAGCATTGCGTTATACTTCCACAAAAAGACAATAAAAAATGCGGATAACAGGAATTATTAGATTTGAGCTCAAGACGACATACACGGAAAAACCCTGCAAAA
>JAUUSJ010000025.1 GCA_030841965.1 Blautia sp. | reverse complement strand
TACAGGCACTTTAGACTTTTTGGACTTTTCAACTGTAACTATAGATATATTTTACAGGCACTTTAGACTTTTTGGACTTTTCAACTGTAACTATAGATATATTTTACGGACACTTTAGACTTTTTGGACTTTTCAACCGTAACTATAGACTTGTTTTTACGGACACTTTAGACTTTTTGGGCTTTTCAACTGTAACTACAGATATATTTTACGGGCACTTTAGACTTTTTGGACTTTTCAACTGTAACTACAGCAGTGTTTTTGTATTTGCCTTGGCTTACCTTTCAATTTCAAAATACCAGAAACAAAATATGAGATTAGCCAACAGATACATTCCCACATCCATTTATGCAGTCTTGAAAAGTTCCTCGAAACTGTCAAAATAGTACTACTCAACCTAAAACCACCAATACCCAGCCGAGAGAGCGAGCAGGGATATTTCTCAAAAACGATAGAGAATGGAGCGATTTTTCGATATACTTAGCTTTGCCGCTGGAGCACTGTCTGAGCACTGAAAGTGCGAGTTTGCGGGAGGCGGCATATATCAGCGTATGTCGAAAAATCGTGGGAATGAACGTGTTTTTGAGAAATATCCCTGCTCGCTCTCTCGGCGTCTCTTTATAAGAAACATCCCCATTCACTCCTCGGCGTCTCTTTATAAGAAACATCCCCATTCACTCCTCGGCGTCTCTTTATAAGAAACATCCCCATTCACTCTCTCGGCATCTCTTCATAAGAAACATCCCTATTCACTCTCTCGGCATCTCTTCATAAGAAACATCCCTATTCACTCTCTCGGCGTCTCTTTATAAAAAACATCCCCATTCACTCTCTCGGCGTCTCTTCATAAGAAACATCCCCATTCGCTCTCTCGACGTCTCTTTATAAGAAACATCCCCATTCACTCCTCGACATCTCTTCCTATAGAAACTAAGAAACATCCCATTCTCAAAAATACTTCTTATTCCCCCAAAGATTCGCCTTCTTCAAATACAGATACTGGCTATATGCATCCTCCAAGATCTGCTTCTCATTCGGAAACCGAAGCAAATGATACGCCTCGTGAAATTTATAAAATCCCGAATCTACAAAATACTCTTCTTTTTGTGGTTTTGTGTAATAACTATCAGCCATCATAAGATACCAATGCACACTTTTCAGCACGACATCCGATGGTGTATTAAAGGAATACTGACTCTTCCCCACATATTTAATAATGGCCGCTTTTGCTCCTGATTCTTCCCTCACCTCTCTCAACGCCGTTTGTTTATATTCTTCGCCTGCTTCGACAGTACCCTTCGGCAAAACCCATCCTTCATATTTGTTCTTATAATTCTTATATAAAAGAAGGATTTTCCCTCTGAATATTACCACACCACCACAGCTTGTTGCCTCTATCATAGCAATTCCTCCTGCACTATTTTTATAAGGTCAGGCACCATTTAGCTTGAAAATATTGGTGTGTCTTTCTCTCCTTGTCCTTAGTATAACCTTTTTATCTCTATATTTCAACCAAAAGAAACCTCTTTCTTTATGAAAAACTTTTAAATTTCTCCCTTTCAACCATAGAAGGCTAAACTACTACGATTTATTGTGCATATAGCTCATTATTATAATAAGACTCAAATACCCTCTTCGCCACTGGAACTGCATTCTCCCTGCCCGTTCCAGAATTTTCCACAACCACACTGACCACTAACTTAGCTTCCTCCTCATAAGAAGCAAATCCCACGAACCAAGCATGTGCTCTCGTCTCCTCTGTATTCCCATGTTCCGCCGAGCCTGTCTTTCCGTACACAGTATAGTCGTCTGTATCTAAATCGCTCGCACTTCCCGACTCTACTACTGCACGCAAATACTCTCTCAGAGCTGTCGCCTGTTCCTCTGTCATCACAGTTCCAAGCTCCTTCGCCTGCGTCTCTTCCAGCACCTTTCCCTCATAACTCTCCACAGAGTCAATAAGTGTTGGCTTCATCATAACTCCCTTATTCGCCACCGCCGACATGATAAGTGCATTATGCAAAGGAGTAATCAACGTATCACCCTGTCCTATCATCGTCTGCGGAATCATTCCACTGTCTGTCTTATTCGTCAATTCATACTTGCTCTGTCTCACCTGCAGATCAAATGGAATCTTTTTATTGAACATCAAAGTATTACAAGTCTCATACATATTTTTCATATTCAATTTTGTCCCTATATTTACAAAAGAAGTATTACATGAATGTGCCATTGATTCTTTTAATCCCACCGTTCCGTGAACAGTATTCTGATAGCAATTTATAATGACTCCATTTTCTATAATACTTCCATTACAGTCATACGAATACTCATCATAAGTATCTGGATATTCTTTTATATACTCTAGCGCTGTCACCGTCTTAAACGTGGATCCAGGAGCATATAAGTCCTGAATGGCACGGTTAAGCAGTGTAGAATCCTCATCATCATTTGTCAACTCATCCCAAACATCTTCCAAATAATTGGGATTAAAATCAGGCTTGGAGACCATCGCTAAAACTCGTCCAGTCGATGGCTCCATCACAACAACAGCTCCCTCTTTTCCCTCCATCGCCTCATAGGCAGCCTTTTGTAATCTCGTATCAAGGGATGTTATCACATTATTTCCTGGATTTTTCTTATTTTGGAAAGCCAAAATAACCTGCGTCAAAAGATTGGCATCTGTCCCGAGCAGTTTATAACTCGCTGAGGACTCCAGTCCAGATTTCCCCTGGATATCATATCCCACAACATGCGCAAACATATTCTCATACGGATATTCTCGCCTTTCCTCGCCGTCATCTCCAATCACAGTCTGTGCCAAAACCTTATCATTGGCACTCAAAATCTTCCCTCGTTCCACCTTTTCTGCCTCTGAGTTTTGTCTCTTATTATAGGGACTGGTAATAACCTGAGGTCCCTGCACAATGACAAAATACAAAAAATATCCTATCAAAAGCAAAAATAAGAAGACAAATATATATGTCATTTTTAAAATATTCGCATTATAACTCTTATTTTGCTTTGGCTCAAATATCTTTATATACCATCTATCTCGAAAGGGAAGCTGCGCTCTTTCTTCCTTCTTCTTTGTCTTTCTTGCGGTCTGTTCTTTACGATTCTGGCTCTTCTTTTGAGATAACTTCTCTTCTCGCTTCATTTTCTTCCTCCTCCCAGTCGACTGACATACTAAGTCCCTGAATAATATTAAAGATAAGTAATGTGCTCGCAACAGAGCTTCCTCCATAGCTTATCAGCGGCAATGTCACACCTGTGGACGGAATAAACTTTGTCGCTCCGCCAATTGTCAAAAATACTTGAAAAATATAACAGGTTCCAAATCCAATCGCCAAGAGCTTATGGAATAATTTTTTCGTCTTAAATGCAATATAAACACAGGTCAAAAAGATACATAAACAGATTAAAATTAAACAAACAGCAAAAATCGCTCCAAATTCCTCTGAGATTGCGGAAAAAATAAAATCCTCCTCCACAACTGGAATATCTGTCGGTCTTCCCTGTGTCAGACCCGTTCCAAAGATTCCACCTGTTCCAATTGCAAATAGAGATTGCGCCACTTGCCATCCCTGCTCTCTGACATTTGACCATGGGTCACTCCACGCCTGAATACGAACTCTCACATGAGAAAACAGAGAGTACGATAGGAGGGAAGCTATGACTCCCAAGCCCAGTCCACCAAAGAAATAAACGGCTCTTCCCGTCGCAACATAGCACATAACAATAAAAATAACAAAATAAAGTAAAGCTCCACCTAAATCTTTCTCCAGCACTAAAATCATGACATGAATCGCCGACAAGACACTGACAATCGCCACCTGCTTAAAATCTGTGGCGCGGTTTAGCATGGCCGCAAGGAAAAATACAAATAATATTTTTACAAATTCGGATGGCTGAAGCGCCAATCCTCCAATCTTTATCCAGTTTGTAGAACCATTAATCGTGGACCCAATCACAAATACGAGAGAGAGACATACAATACCTAATATTCCATAAATATATCCCATTCTCGCCAAAATACCAAACCTCTTTACCATAATTGGGACAACCCCAGCTACTACAAACGCAACTGCCATAATCACTGCCTGTCGAATAGCCTTATCAAAAGAAAGTCTAGTTAACATCATAAGTCCCACTACTATCAAAAAAAACATATTATTGAGAAGTAACCTGGAACTTCCCTTATATATCTTGAGATAAATCACCATAAAAGCCTTTATCACAACTAATTGGATTACATAAAATCCCAAAATCTTAATATTCTCCGTCTGTATCACCAAAATAAAATTTCCTACTAAGTGAAATAAAAACAGTAATGCTTCCTGATAATTCAAAATCCATTCCTTTCGACTTGAATTTTGATTGCGGAAAGCCATAAAGCTAAAAAGTGTATACAGCGCACAGATAAAAAGTATTAAATACTTCAATAGCGAAGTCAAAATATTTGCCATATCATCACCTACTCTATTCCTCTTTTAAAATGACCTCTTGTAAACTTTTGTTGTCTTCTTCTCTTGTTTCTCCCTCTTACATATGCTCCCCAGAAATCATCTATGATTTGCTCTGCCTCTTCGACTGTCTCATCCACAAAATGAAGACGAATCTGTTCTATTCCCATCTCTTCTATCTCCTCTTGACAGTCAAGCAGTGAAAATGGAACGCTATTATAAATAAGATTATAGCAGTATCTACACTCTGTCCCCACAATAAATTCCTTCCCATATCGGTCCTTCAAGATAAGATACTCCTCTTTTTGATTACAATATCCCATCGTCTTTTTCACGCACTGTGCAGATATCATAAGCGGAAATCTACTATAGCATATCATATCTGCCATCGGAAATACAAGCTCTTTTAATTCTTTTTCTCGAAGCTCTATCGGATAAGTAAAAGATATATTCTCCCTAACCCCCAAAAGGAAGTCTATTGCCTCCTGATTATAACAGTAGAGAGAGTAATCTATCTTTATCTCCTTTTTATACTCTGGATGCTCCACCAAGAATGCAAAGGAATCAATATTGCGAACAATAAGTCCATCATGTTCCCCAAAAAATAATTCTTTTTTATAGCGCTCATACTCCCTCCTCGCTCTTTCCCGAAATACATACGGCATCATATAATATATCTTTTTTCCAGCCATCTTACAGCTTCTTGTAATCTCTGGCATCTCCTCAAATGAAATCTTAGAAAGTTCCATATAAATAGAAGAAACTTCTCTCTTTTTCAATAGCATCAAAAGATACTCCTTCTTCATAATGGAGACAGCAATCTTTTTTGATTTTGGCTGCTTCTCATCTGAGACAACTTTGCTCGAAAAACAGTCCATCCACTCCCTCTTTGGAGGAATATACGGCTTTGCCTCCCTCTGAAATGAAGCTAATATCTTCTTTCTCATTTGAGTCAATGCTTCCCTTCGAAGCTTTTTTAGAGCAGAGACAGGTAAAAAACAATCTCCCTCTATCTTCACTTCCAAGCTCTCAAAATAAAAATCTGATTCTCCTATCTGGTCAATCTTGGCGAGTATCTGCTCTTTCGTTATCGGGTTATTCTTCGCCGCCTCCACAATATCCCCCTCTACTTTGCAGGAGATTTCTTTGCAAGATAGCTCTATACAAAATCTCTCTCCGAGTTTGACGAAGATTTTCCCTCTCAGTCCTACTCTCAAATCCCTTTGTATAATCTCTCGATTGAGTTGTTCCAAAAGACTTGGGCTTTTTACCCGGTATATCTTCTGTCCCTTCCTCATAGCCTTTACTTTCTTGCCATTTAAGGTAAGCATCTCACCCTTTCTTGCCTTCATCGGAGAGGTAAGTTCAACTCCTCCATCTTTCGTATGTACTTCTAATACATCCTGTTTTTCTATCGGAAGAGCTGCCCGAAACTGAATCTGATTCCCGGTAATTTTATCAATCTCACCGACAAGAACACCCATATGATTGGGTCTATCTATCGCCATCATATTTCTGCCATTTTTTTGCTCATAATAACCCGTATGGAATCCCCCTCGGTTATAGAGCTCTAAGAGTATTCTCTCATCCTCACTGGATACTTTAACCTCTTTTTTCTTCTCATATAGGTCAATATATTTTCTGTAAATACTAGTCACCGCAGCCACATACTCTGCTCTTTTCATTCTTCCCTCTATCTTAAAAGAATAAATGCCGGCATCCATGAGCTTAGGCAGGATAGAAATTGCAGCCATATCCTTGGGACTTAGATAATATGCCTGTCTTCCTCTTAGCTCGTATGGAAGTCTACAAGGCTGCGCACATCTTCCGCGGTTTCCACTTCGTCCACCGAGAATACTGCTCATAAGGCATTGGCCAGAATAGCAATAACAAAGTGCTCCGTGTACAAAGCTCTCTATCTCTACTCCTGTCTTTTCTCTCATCTCTCTAATCTCTTCCAGAGACAACTCTCTCGCTGTCACAATTCTCTTTACGCCAAATTTCTTTAAAAAACTAGCTGCCGATTGACCAACTACATTCATCTGCGTACTCGCATGAATATCTAAGTCTGGAAAATATCTCCTAATAAAAGCCATCACTCCAAGGTCTTGTACAATCACAGCATCCAATCCAGCCTTATAATATGGAAGTAAATATTCATATAGTTCTTCCATCTCCTCTGGCTTTAGGAGAGTATTCACTGTCATATATATCTTCTTCTTATGAAGATGCACATAATCAATGGCATCTATCATCTTATCTTCCTCTAGATTATCCGCATAAGCCCGGGCTCCAAACTTTTGTCCGCCAATATAAACGGCATCTGCGCCCGCCTTGATGGCCGCGACAAGACTCTCATAAGAGCCTGCCGGAGCTAATAACTCAAATTTACTCATTTCTCTTCTTCTTTTCCTTTTTTGATTCCCCAAGCATTTGTTTTGCCATAGACTGTTTTATCTCAATCTCCTCAAGCTTTGCCTCCAAAGCGGCAATATCTCTGTCTTTTTTTGCCAATTGCTCCTTAAGTTCGCTAATCTGTCCTCTCGCCTTAAATAAATCATCGGCAATATTGAGGGAGAGCAAAATATTTTGATAATCCCTCGTCATTCTCTTATAGCTTGAATTTTTCTTAAACTCGTCAATCTTGCTATTAAAATAATTAATAATTCTCTGTACATGCTCTCCCGAATCCTCTGTCGCCAATGTATATAATTTTCCATCAATCAGTACTTCCATGGTTTTCTTTGTGCCCATCTTTATCCTCCTATCATGCTTTTCTTGTCTATCGCCTATTTTTATTATTTATCCGCCTGCGGCATCTGTAAACCAAAATGCTTATAGGCCTTTTCTGTCACCATTCTTCCTCTCGGCGTCCTCTGTATTAATCCAGTCTTAATAAGGAACGGCTCATAGACTTCCTCTATCGTTCCTCTATCTTCTCCGATTGCCGCCGCCAATGTATCTAATCCAACTGGCTTTCCGCCAAATGTATCCATAATTGTAAATAATATTGTTCTGTCAATCTGGTCAAGTCCAAAAGAATCCACCTCCAACTGGTCGAGCGCAGACTTTGCGACCTCATACGTAATCACACCCTTATAGGAAACCTCCGCAAAATCTCTCACCCTCTTTAAGAGTCGATTGGCAAGTCTCGGTGTTCCTCTCGAGCGACGCGCCATCTCCATCGCTCCCTCTTTTTCAATCTCCACGCCAAGTTTTTTTGCAGAATTTAAAATAATTGTCGCAAGCTGTTTTTCTGTGTAAAATTCAAGCCGGTTCACAACTCCAAATCGGTCTCGAAGAGGAGCTGTCAGCATTCCCGCTCTCGTCGTCGCACCAACCAGAGTAAATTTAGGCAAATCAAGCCGAATCGACTTTGCCGTTGCTCCCTTTCCAATCATAATATCTATCGCATAATCCTCCATCGCTGGATAGAGAACCTCCTCTACTTGCCGGTTTAATCTATGAATCTCATCAATGAATAAAACATCCTTCTCTGAGAGACCATTTAAAATCGCTGCAAGCTCTCCTGGCTTTTCTATCGCTGGTCCAGAAGTGATTTTTAAATTCACCCCCATCTCATTTGCGATAATACCGGCGAGTGTCGTCTTTCCAAGTCCTGGAGGTCCATATAATAATACATGGTCTAATACTTCATTTCTATTTTTAGCAGCCTGAATAAAAACCTTTAAATTATTTTTTACTTTTGTCTGTCCTATATAATCCTTTAACATCTGAGGGCGCAAATTATTCTCCACGCTCATATCTTCTTCTATAAATTCTGTCGTAATCATTCTATCTTGCATTATCTCAAACTCCTATCATCGTCAAATAAACTTCAAAAGAGCAGCCTTTAATAATGACTCTGCATCCATCTCTTCTCTTCCCTTTACCGAACGCACTGCTCTTAATGCCTCCGCATTGCTGTATCCAAGACTAATCAATCCCTGAACTGCTATATACTGCGTATCTTCCTCATCAGAGTCAGAGTTTGCCTGTTCCTTTTCCTCTGGCAATCCCTCTCCTATTCCAAAAACTTCCTCTATCTTTAGCTTATCTTTTAATTCTATAATAAGTCGTTTGGCTCCTTTAGGACCTATTCCCGGTGTCTTTGCAATTGTCTTAGAATCATCACTCAACACTGCATACGCCAGTTCTTCTATCGTCAAAGTAGACAATACCGCCACTGCCGCCTTTGGACCAATCCCATTGACTGTAATCAGCAGTTGAAAGACTTCTCTCTCTTCTCGCTTTAAAAATCCATAAATACAAAGGAGGTCTTCTCTTATATACATATATGTATATACCTTTATCATCTCCCCAAGCTTTAGATTCTTTTCTGTCAAATCAGGAGTTTTTATCTCATACCCAATTCCCTGACATTCCACCACAATACTATCTTCTCTTTTTTCTTCTAGTATTCCTTTTATATATGAAATCATATAGATACCTACTTTTCTATCAATTTTATATCACGCTCTCGCCTCTTAACAGTATATCACAAAAACCAATCAAGACAACCTTAATTTTTTCTTATCTATTACGGTATTGATTTTGAAAAACTTTTATCTTAAAATAAAATGATGTTGAGGTCAAAAAATCTTTTGACCGACTAAGCTGTATGAGCACGTAAAACGATAGCTTAAATGGTGAATACAGCTGATGATTGTGAGAGCACCAAAATGCAAAACAATCAGATTTCATAGATGGTGATGTCTGTGTCAGCAGACAGTTTAGTATAGAAAGGACTATTTTATGCTCATAAAAAAAAGAAAATTAACTAATATGAAAAATATCAGCTCAAAAATCATTCCCACGAATTATATTTTATTTGATATTGAGACGACAGGATTAAAAAAAGAGACGACCATGCTCTATCTCATCGGATATATTTATTTTGAGAATCATTCTTGGAATTTTGTCCAATTATTTAATGATGACGGTAATTCAGAAAAAGAAATACTCGTTCATTTTTTCTCTATTTTACATCACGATAGCTATCTTGTCCACTATAATGGACTTCGATTTGATATACCATATATAGACTATAAGAGAAAATTTTATCAATTAAATGGAACTCTACATAATTTCTCACAGCTTGACCTATATCGTGAATTTTCCAGATTAAAAAACATCCTTATGCTGGACGGAAGAAAACAAAAGGACCTAGAAGAATATTTTGGTCTTTCAAGAAATGACAAATTCAGCGGCGGAGAATTGATTCCTATTTATTACTCCTACTTAAAAGCAGGGGACCCTCGCGCTCTCTCCTTGCTCCTTCTTCACAACGAGGAAGATGTATTAGGATTATTCTCGCTTCTTGAAGATTTCCTGCCATACCATGCGTTGGAACAGGAATTATATTCTATAGAAAATTTAAAAAAGAAAGAGAATAGCTTATCTATTTCCTTTTCTCTCTCCCTCGCCCTGCCCAAGCAATTGAGGAGAAAAAAAGATGGAATTTATTTGCAAATTGAGAAAGAGCAGGGAAATTTTTCTATTTCTATGCCAAGACAAGAATTAAAGTTTTTCTATCCAAACTATAAAGAATATTATTATCTCCCTATGGAGGATTATGCCCTTCACAAGAGTATCGCACAGTTTGTAGAAAAAGACCATAAAAAAAAGGCAACCGCCAAAACCTGCTATCAAAAAAAGGTCGGAGAATTCCTTCCTATTTACAAAACCTTTCCGAGAGAAAATCTAGCTCATTTAGAACAATTTCGCCAAGATTACTCCGATAAACAGATTTATATCGAATATAAAGAAGAACTTTCTCTCGACTTTTGGAAGCTATATATCCACTCTTATTATCTGTCTTTATTTTAACCGAATCGAATGAGAGAAACTTAATGAAACTCCCCCCCAATCAGAACATATCCATTCATGACATGCGCCACTAAGCGCACTAAACAAAAAAGAGCGATGCCATTTTGCATCGCCCTTTGGAATTACTCTTCTTTTGCCTTTGGAGCCTCGACTGCCTTCATACTTAAGCTAATCTTACGGTCGTCCTTCTTAAAATCTACAACCTTCGCTGTAATCTCCTGACCAACCTTTAAGATATCGGATGGCTTCTCAATATGCTCTTTTGCAATCTGAGATACATGTAAGAGAGCATCCACACCTGTCTCTAACTCAATAAATGCACCAAAGTCTGTCATTCTTGCAACTTTACCTGTGATAATATTGCCAACAGCGTATTTCTCCTCTGCATTTAACCATGGATTAGTCTCAGGGAATTTTAAGCTAAGTGCAATCTTCTCTCCCTGAATATCCTTGATGAGAACTTTAATATGCTCGCCAACTTTGAATACTTTCTTAGGGTTCTCAACACGTCCCCAAGACATCTCAGAAATATGAAGTAAACCGTCAGCTCCACCTAAGTCGATAAATGCACCAAAATCTGTTACATTCTTGATAACACCCTCAACTGTCATATTTGGCTCAATTCTTGCAAATAATTCTTCTTGTTTTTTCTTCTTCTCAGCAATTAATAACTGCTTTCTGTCACCAATAATTCTTCTCTTGCGAGGATTAAACTCGCTAATAACAAACTGAATCTCCTGGTCTTTGTATTTGCCAAGATTCTTCTCATATGTGTCTGATACTAAGCTTGCAGGGATGAAGACTCTCGCCTCCTCCACAACTACGCTAAGTCCACCGTCTAATACCTGGTCAACCTTTGCTGTGATAACTTCCTTGTTGTTAAAAGCGTCTTCTAATCTCTTATTGCCTTTTTCAGCAGCTAATCTTTTATATGTTAACAATACTTGGCCTTCGCCGTCATTTACTTTCAAAACTTTGGCTTCCATCTTGTCGCCAACCTTAACCTCGTTTCTCAAGTCTAAGTTTGGTGTGTTGGAATATTCGTTTCTAGAAATGATACCGTCAGCTTTGTAACCTATATTTAAGATGATTTCATCTTCTTTCACATCGATTATAGTACCCTCGACAACCTCTCCATTCTTAATTGTTACTAGACTCTCCTCTAATAATTGTTCAAAACTCTTTTCTGACATGCTAATATGAACCTCCTTGATAATTTTATTTGGGGTTGAAGCCCCTGCGGTAATACCCAGGCTATTTATATCGGAGAAATCCAATCCCTTCAAATCTTCATTCTTCTGTATATAAATGGTATTATCACATTCTTTTTTACTAATTTCATATAGCTTTTGTGTGTTCGAACTATGCTTACCTCCAATGACTATCATGGCATCCACATTCTTCGCAATTGCCCTTGTTTCTAATTGTCTCTCTTCGGTTGCATTGCAGATCGTATTATAAACATTTATATCATACCCCTTTTTCGAGATAATTTCAACTAATTCTTGAAATTTATTGTAATTAAATGTCGTTTGGGATACAATACTTATTTTGTTTTGGGATTTTGGAGCGAAAGATAACATCTCTTCTGCTGACTCGATAATCGTCGGTTCCACAACCGACCATCCCTTAATTCCCTGCACCTCTGGATGATTTTTATTTCCAATGATTATGATTTCATGTCCCTTTTTGCTCTCCTCCATAACGATCTTATGAATCTTTCGAACAAAAGGACAGGTTGCGTCGACTACTTCCAACTGATTCTGCTCCGCGATATCATAAATTTCTTTATTGACACCGTGGGAGCGTATAATTATAGTTCCCTGTTTTTTTTGTTTCAGCTCTTCGATAGAATTAAGAGCGAAAATTCCATTTTGCTCTAACTCTCTTACTACCTCATCATTGTGAATAATCGGTCCGTATGTGTGGACATGTTGCTTGCCTACCTGTGCATACACCATATCCATAGCTCGCTTTACACCAAAGCAAAATCCGGCAGTTTTTGCCACCCTGATTTCCATATCCGATTTTCCTTCCTTCATTGTTACATTTTGATTTAGAAATGGATATTTACTTATGAAATCCAGTTCTCTCTCTGGCATTCCACCCTCGACTATCTGATTTGTGACAAATAGCATTGTCATTACCTTATATATGAAATCATCATCGGTCAAGGTGGATTCTCGCAGGACTTATCCTTTTACCTTTAAGACCTGCAAGCTAGTTTTAAGAGTTCCCGTATGCCCTACGGTGCTCTATATATCTTAAGTGAAGAAAAAATCCTCACCTATATATCTTCGTTTTTCTTCTTGGCAAAAGCCTCCTCGATTGAGTTTACAACTTCCTCGATTGTCATATCCGAAGAATCCAGATAAATAGCATCCTCCGCCTGTCTAAGTGGCGCAATCTCTCGGTGCATATCCTGATAATCTCTATCAATAATATCCTTCTCAATCTCATCTAGGGAGCATTCCACACCCTTTTCCACTAACTCCTGATAACGTCTCTTCGCCCTCACAACAGAGGAAGCAGTGAGATAAATCTTTAGCGTGGCATCTGGAAGAATATTCGTTCCGATATCTCTTCCATCCATGATAATATCTTGCGTCTTTGCCATATCTCTTTGTAAATCAAGAAGTGCTGCTCGAACATCCGGATTCGGTGAGGTCAAAGATGCCATATTGCCGACCTCCTCTGTGCGGATAAAGGCATTCACGCACTCGCCGTTTAAAATAACCTGCTGCTCTCCATCTTCGTAGGTGAGAGAGACATGAATATCCTTGCAATGTCTGGAGATGGACTCGCCATCCCTGCCGTCGATATCATTTCTCAAAAAATATAATGCCATTGCACGGTACATCGCACCTGTATCCACATAAATGAATCCAAGATTTCTCGCCACCATCTTCGCGATTGTGCTCTTGCCAGCTCCCGCTGGTCCGTCTATTGCAATACTATACATATCATTTCCTCCAAAGTTTATACTCTATCCTTAGCAGGATATTCCCGCAAGATATCCTGTGGACCAGGCTATCTGAAGATTAAATCCACCAGTTAAAGCATCTAAATCAAGCACTTCACCTACAAAATAAAGTCCTGCCTTTTTCTTTGACTCCATCGTGCTAGGGTCAATTTCTTTTACCGAGACACCACCCTTTGTGATAATCGCCTCCGCAAAACCTCTCGTCCCCGTCACCGTAAATCTCATATGCTTTAACAAAGAAGCGAGACGCTGTCTCTCCTCTCTCGTAATTTCATTTACTTTTTTGTCTGGAACAATCCCACTCCACTCTATTATAATAGGAATTAATTTTTTTGGCAATAAATGTTCCAAAGAATTTTTAAAAAATTTGTTTTTTTCTTCTGAAAAATCTTTTAAAATTCTCGCATCCAACTTTTCCATGCTAAGAGCTGGCTTTAAATCAAGCTCGATGATAAGCTCCTCCTGTTTCTTTTTCTTCTTTATACGATAATTTTGCAATTTGGGACTGGCACTTAAGACAAGTGGACCACTCATTCCAAAATGCGTAAAAATCATCTCTCCAAAATCCTCGTATAATTTTTTCTTTCCCGCAAAAAGAGTGAGACCTATATTTTTTAGAGATAATCCCTGCATCTTCTTGCAGGCATCCTCCTCTATCTCAATCGGCACTAAGCTTGGCATAATTTTTGTCACTTTATGCCCCGCCTTCTTGGCAATCTCATATCCGTCCCCAGTGGAGCCAGTAGATGGATAGGAGACGCCACCTGTCGCTACGATAACAGAACTTGCCAATCTTTTTTTGCCATTTTTTAGTAGGACTCCTGTGACTTTTTCTGTCTTCTTTGTATTATCTTCGCCGTCACTCATCGGCTCATACAGAACTTCTCTCACTTCTGTGTCGTATATAATTTCGATTCCAAGATTTTCCATTTCATTTTTCAACGCTCGAATCACATCTGATGATTTATCCGATGTCGGAAAAACTCGAAGCCCTCTCTCCACCTTCGTCGAGAGTCCAAGCTCCTCGAAAAATTTTATCGTGTCTTCGTTTGTCAAAGTATAAAATGCACTGTATAAAAACTTTGAATTTGTCACTATATTTTGAAATAAATCTTCCACCTCACAGGCATTGGTGAGATTGCATCTTCCTTTCCCTGTGATAAATAACTTTTTGCCGAGTTTCTCGTTCTTTTCATATACAGTTACTTTTTTTCCCGACCTTGCCGCCCAGATAGCAGCCATCATGCCAGCGGCTCCGCCGCCTATGACAATTACTTGTTCCATATTTTTTCCTTTATCTATTCTATTTATTATCTATACTTCAATTAATTTTTTGGCTCTTTCTCATAAACATCATACTCATTCCACAGCTCCTCTAATAGCTTAAGTCTCTTTTCTACCTCGTCTTTTTTGCGTATTGAGAGGGCTACAACTAAAGCATTGATGACGCTCTGTGGACCTACTAGTGAATCCACGATTGCCATAACATCACTCTTTGCAATCAAGCTACAATCGCTATCCGCTGTGATTGGAGACTGTTCGCTATCTGTAATTGCAATTGTGCTCGCACCTTGCTTTTTAGCAAAACTTAATGCTTTTATCGTTCTCTTAGAATAGCGTGGAAAGCTAATAGCGATAAACAGATCATTTTCATTCATACGACAAATTTGTTCAAACGTATCCGATGTCGCATTGGCATTTACTACTTTTACATGGTCAAAAATCATATCAAGATAATAGCCTAAAATTCCTGCCAAAAAACCAGCGCTCCTTGCTCCTAAAATATAAATCATCTTTGCATTTTCTATCA
The DNA here is from genome assembly GCA_030841965.1 of Blautia sp. Taxonomy (GTDB): domain Bacteria; phylum Bacillota; class Clostridia; order Lachnospirales; family Lachnospiraceae; genus JAUUSJ01. Next base: position 20,911 of record JAUUSJ010000025.1, on the reverse strand, counting down.
TATCGACAGCATGATTAAATTCATTTTTGTCAATAGAGTGAATCGTATCTCTTAGTCGCTCAGCGTCAATTTGAAGGATTTTAGGGAGTAAATCGTCATTATCAAAATGTTCTTTGGCAAGCTCAAGTCTCTGAATGGAGTTTGACTTTCTCTTTGCCATCACCCGAAGCTCCTGCTGAAGCTGAGGATATCCCTCATACTCTAGCTGATAGGCAAAACGCACTACTGTAGACTCACTTACACCTGCTTCTTTTCCCAATTTTTGTGCGGTAAAAAAAGCCGCCTTATCGTAGTACTCTAACAGATAAGCCGCCAGTCGCTTTTGACCTTTACTAAATTCTTTTTTCTTGCGCTCTATGCGCTCTACTAAATTTTCATAAGATTCCATTTTTACATCCTCTTTATTTTTAATGTATTTATCGATTTTTTTAGTATAGCATAAAATGCAGGAAGAGTAAAGCAAAGTTTCATAAGCTATGACTATAATTTTATTTTTTCAACCGTAATCATATCTATATTTTTATATCATATTTTGTGATTGACTCAGAGGAAAATTTAGTTTTCAGACAAATGTTCTCAAAGTATCTATTTTCATCTGGTCAGGATAGCGTAAAATTTTTCTAAATAAAAAAGCATAAAACTCAAATTGAAATCATATAGTAATTATCCTTATAAAAAAAGAGTTTTATAGTGTTTTGCCAATACACAGCGAAGAGAGTCCGCAGATATGTCCTCTGAAAACGATAGAGAGTGGAGCGGTTTTTCGATATATTTAGCTTTGCCGCTGGAGCACTGTTTGAGCGCCAAAGGCGCGAGTTTGCGGGAGGCGGCAAAAATCGGCGTATGTCGAAAAACCGTGGGAACGAACGTGTTTTCAGAGGACATATCTGCGGACTCTCTTCGCGTCTCTCTCCACATCCCTCTCCACGTCTTTCTCACCATTCTATTTTACGAAATCTAAAAAAGAGCTATCAGAAAATATACTTTCCAATAGCTCTGATATCTACCCAAATAGATACATCTTTTTCTCATCCACTGCACATCTGAGAATGCAATTCAAGAGCAACTTCCCTCTACACTGGATAAGCCTTATTCTTCTCATCTGCCGCAGCAGGGTCAATCTTATTCTTCTGCGCACTTCTATACTTAAAGAACTCTGTCGCAACCTGTGGGAATAATGCATAAGATAATACATCCTCATCCTGCTCTTTCCACTGGCTCATCTCTGCCTCAATCTTATCAAGCTCTGGAGCTAATAAATCAGCTGGACGACAGGTAATAGGCTCTTGGTCACCGAGTGCTTTCTTTTGAACCTCTGGATTGACAGGTTTTGCCGTCTTACCGTACTCACCGCGAAGAAGAGCCTTAGACTCCTTCGTAATCATCTTATATCTCTCACCTGCCAACACATTGAGCACAGCCTGTGTACCGACAATCTGGCTGGAAGGTGTTACTAGAGGTGGCTCACCAAAGTCTTTTCTCACACGAGGAATTTCCTGTAATACTTCATAGTATTTATCCTCAGCCTTCTGCTCTTTTAACTGAGATACTAAGTTTGACAACATACCACCTGGTACTTGATATAATAATGTCTTAATATCAACACCCATTACCTTTGGATTCAATAAACCATTCTCCAGCGCCTCGTCACGTATTGGTCTGAAATAATCTGCAATCTCGGCGAGTAGATTCTGGTCATATCCTGTATCATATGGTGTTCCCTTAAATGTCTCTACCATAACTTCTGTAGCTGGCTGGCTAGTACCCATAGCAAATGGGGAGATAGCTGTATCGATAATATCACATCCTGCCTCAACTGCCTTCATATATGTCATTCCAGCGACACCACTTGTATAATGCGTATGAAGCTCAATCGGAATCTTTACTGCTTTCTTTAATGCTTTCACTAACTTCTCAGCCTCAAAAGGAACTAAAAGTCCAGCCATATCCTTAATACAGATAGAATCTGCACCGATATTTTCAATGCTCTTTGCCATATTTACGTAGTATTCCTCTGTGTATGCATCACCGAGTGTATAACTGATAGCAATCTGGGCATGTCCCTTTTCTTTATTTGTCGCCTTTACAGCACATTCCAAGTTTCTGATATCATTTAGCGCATCAAAGATACGAATAATATCAATACCATTTGCAATGGATTTTTGTACAAAATACTCTACAACATCATCCGCATAATGACGATATCCCAAAATATTCTGTCCTCTAAATAACATCTGTAACTTTGTATTCTTAAATCCATCTCTTAATTTTCTAAGTCTCTCCCATGGGTCTTCCTTTAAGAAACGAAGGCTGGCATCGAAAGTAGCTCCTCCCCAGCACTCTACCGCATGGTATCCAACTTTATCCATTTTATCAATAATCGGAAGCATCTGCTCTGTTGTCATTCTTGTAGCAATCAAAGACTGATGAGCGTCACGCAAGATTGTTTCCGTAATTTTAACTGGTTTTTTAATTTGTTCTGCCATTCTTTATGACCTCCTATATCCTTTCCTATACACCAAAGATTGCCATGAAAGTACCTGCCGCTACTGCTGTACCGATAACACCAGCTACGTTTGGTCCCATTGCATGCATGAGTAAGAAGTTCGTTGGGTCCGACTCAGATCCAACTTTTTGTGAAACTCTGGCTGCCATTGGCACAGCCGATACACCAGCAGAACCAATCAGAGGATTTACCTTTCCGCCAGTCACCTTGCACATAAGCTTACCAAAAAGTACGCCCGCTGCTGTTCCAACTGCGAATGCAACCAATCCTAAAATAACAATCTTAATTGTCGTCACCTTTAAGAAGGCTTCTGCACTTGTTGTGGCTCCTACAGAAGTACCAAGAATGATAACAACGATATACATTAACGCATTCGATGCCGTGTCAGACAACTGTCTTACTACTCCTGACTCTCTAAATAAGTTACCAAGCATAAGCATACCTACAAGTGGAGCTGTGGATGGCAAAATAAGTACTACAACAATTGTAACGATAATAGGGAACAAAATTTTCTCAAGTTTGGAAACTGGTCTAAGCTGCTCCATCTTAATCTTTCGCTCTTCCTCTGTCGTAAACAGCTTCATAATAGGTGGCTGAATAATCGGAACAAGTGACATATAAGAGTAGGCTGCCACAGCAATTGGTCCCATTAATTCTGTCTGTCCAAGCTTACCTGCAAGGAAGATAGAAGTAGGTCCGTCTGCTCCACCGATAATCGATACCGCTGCTGCTGCCTGGTCATTAAATCCTAGTATAATTGCCAAAAGATACGCAGTAAAAATACCAAACTGCGCCGCTGCTCCAAGTAAGAAGCTCTTTGGATTAGCAATCAAAGGACCGAAATCTGTCATTGCTCCTACACCCAGAAAAATCAAAGATGGAAGAATGCTCCACTCATCTAACAGATAAAAATAGTGAAGAAGTCCACCCTCAGCCATAATATCTGGATAAAGATTAACTAATAGCATACCAAAAGAAATTGGAAGTAAGAGCAATGGCTCATACTGCTTTGCTATCGCCAAATATAAAAAGATTAATGCAACGACAATCATAAGAAAGTTTCCTGGATTTAAAAAGGCAAATCCAGTCGCTTTCGCCAATCCTGTCATTGTGTCAATAATATAACTCATTTTTTAACCTCCCATTATAGTATTAGATGACTGAATTTAGTTCATGGAAGCTAATACGTCGCCTGCCTCTACAGATGCTCCCTCACTCACATCGATAGTTGCAATTGTTCCATCCTGTGGAGCAACGATTTCATTTTCCATCTTCATTGCCTCTAATACTATAATAACGTCTCCCTTAGATACAGCCGCACCTGCCGCTGCCTTAACAGCCAAAATCTTACCAGGCATTGGTGCAGAAATCTTAACACTTCCCTGTCCGCCTGCTGCTGCTTTCTTCTTAGGAGCTGGTTTTGCCGCTGGCTTTGCTGCTGGTGCGCTTGCCGCTGGAGCAGCAGCTACTGCGCCCTCTTCTAACTCTTCAACTACCACGTCATAAGCTGTTCCATTTACCGTAATTCTATAATTTTTCATCTATCTATTCCTCCTGAATATTTACACTCTTTTTCTAGCACGACGGATGGACTTAACGACCAACTTATCGGCTGAAACTGCATTTGTAGTTTGGCAAGAAGCCATAATCGCTGCTGTAATAACTGCAACTAACTGTGCATCATCCACAAGCTCCTCCTCTTCTTCCTCCTCAACGACAACTGGCGCTTTCGCTGGAGCAGATTTGCTTTCTGGAACTGGCTGTACATTTTTCTTGCTGAATTTCTCCTGAATTACAGGAATATATTTGAATAATGAAATGATAAAGGAAATGAAAATCAAAACGATAAATACAGTTCCCATACCCATAACAGTATTCAATAATGCTCGTAATATCATCTCACATTCACTCCTTATTATACTGTGCCGTGTTTCTTAGCAGGAATCATATCCTGTTTTGTAAATAACATCTCAAAAGCCGCAATAATACGCTTTCTCGTCGCATCTGGCTCAATAATATCATCTACATAGCCGCGTTTTGCCGCTGCCATAGCACTTGACTGGAGTGCCTCATACTCTCCGGCCCTCTCTGCGATAAAGGCTACCTTGTCCTCGCTCTTTGCAATCTCGTCTGCATACATAATCTTCACAGCTTCCTTTGCATCCATCATGCCGACCTTCGCATCTGGCCAAGCAAACTCAATATCCGCACCGATGGATTTGGAATTCATCGCAATATAAGGTGTTCCAAAAGATTTTCCTACTAAAAGATTCACCTTTGGCACAGTCGCAGATGCAAATGCATAAGTTAATTTTGCAGCTGCCTTTGCAATTGTCTTCTCCTCATGAACTGTTGCCTTGAAGGAAGATGCGTTAGAAACGCTAAGTACAGGAATGGAAAATGCATCACAAAGTTTCACAAACTCTGCCGCCTTATAGGCAGCTTTAGAAGAAAGTGCTCCCTTGGACTCTACGCACTGATTACCGACACAGCCAACTGTCACACCGTTTAGACGGATAAAACCTGTGACCATATCTTTTGCGTAATCTTTCTTACATTCTACAAATATCTGGTTATCTGCAATAAGAGTAAAGATAGACGCCGCATCTTCCTCATAAGCATCTAGCTCAGGAATAATACGGTTTAAATCATCTGCGCAATCTTCGATATTACTATCATCCTCGAAGTTTGCAGGAAGCATTGCAACTAACTGGCGGAGTCTTCCAAGCACTGCCAATTCGTCCTCTTCTACGAAATCTACAGAGCTTACATTCTCCTTCTGGAAATCAGAACTTGAAGTGTCTAATTTCTCCTTGCTGCTTCCATCTAATGTATTAGGACTATTCACAAATAATGCACCATTCTCCTTCTCCATCACAGTTAAGTCTGTGAGCGTAGGGATAAGACCTGCTCCTCCACCGCATGTTCCAAACACACCGCTTAACTGCATAATCGAACCAGATGCAAGTGACATCATCTGAAATAATTTACCAAAGCTTCCAAGTCCATCCACTGACTCTTGAAGTCTAAGACCAGCACAGTCAATCAAGCCAATCACTGGTGCCCCTACCTTCATAGCGAGCTCATAGATATGCTCAATCTTCTTTGCATGCATCTCACCGATGGAGCCACCAAGTACTGCATAGTCTTGACTATAGACATACACAAGACGTCCATCCACAACACCATAGCCAGTAATCACACCATCACCTGGATTCTCAGAAGCGTTCATGTTAAAATCTGTACTTCTGCTTGTCACATATGTACCAACTTCAACAAAACTTGACTCATCAAGAAGAGATTCTATTCTTTCTCTTGCTGACATTTTTGTCTTACTCATTTTTTGCCCTCCATTATTCTTTTTTCTCTTTGCCATAGTAAAAGAAAACCAATTTTTTTCCGATTATAATTTTAACAAACTTTTACCCTCTTGGCAAGAGGGTTCTTATTGGTTTTGATATTTTTTTGACATTCTTTCTTTTAAAACTTTTTATCTCTCCAAAAAAAGTTTTCATTTTAAGCAAAATATTTTCTATGTTTTCTGTTTTTTACGAGTGTTATACTTTATTTTCTTATTATTTGTTTTTTAATTAACAAAAATCTATTTTTTACAGGATTTTTTTCGTGCAATTCATAACTAAGTTTTTCTAGTAAAAAATTCTTATAGGGGATATTTTGTCCTAAAGAATGCAAATATGGAGAGAGGAATCTCTTTTTTCCTCTCTCCGTTGAGTTTGTCAAGCTTATATTCGGTTTTATATCCACGATTTTCATTATATACCAATTTCTTAGAAATTACTATATCTATTTCACAAATTTTCGGTATCCCGTCTCAAAATCCACCTCATTTTTTAATGGTTCTCCTCTAAGATATGCTCCCAGATTTTCGCCCGCAATTTTAACCGCAGTATCTAAAATATCCTCTGTATGATAATTCCCTGCGACATGTGGTGTAATAAAGAGATTTTTCGTATTCCAAAGTGGAGAATCGGATGGAAGTGGCTCCGTCTTTGCCACATCGATGGCTGCGCCTGCAATTTTTCCAGATTCTAAAGCCTCTATCAAATCTTCTTCCAAGATGAGATTTCCTCTTCCGACATTCAATAAAATCGCATCTTTTCTCATCATCTCAAATCTCCTACTGTCAAATAACCCCTCTGTCTGTGTCGTTCCCGGCAAGGAGCAAGCTACGATATCTGCTCTTGAAAGCAATTCATCTAACTTATCCATCTGGTAAAGCTCGTCTAAATACTCTGGCTTTTTTGCCTTATTTCTTCTAATTCCGATAACATAGCTTCCAAGCGCATGCATCCTCTTTGCAAATTCTCCACCGATATCTCCAAGCCCTAAGACGAGGGTAGTACTGCCAAACACCGTACCAACTCCTCCCTCATCTTGCCACTTATGCTTTCTCATATTATCCTGATATTTATTCATCATCTTCTTTAGCGTAAATACTTGTGCCAGCATATGCTCCGCAATACTTCTTCCATACGCTCCCGTCGCATTGCAAAGCTTTACTCCCTCTCTCAAGACACCTGGCTCTGTAAACTGGGCAGCTCCTGCGCTGTCAAGCTGTAAAAATTCCAAATTTTTAGCATCCTTTAAATACTCTACTTTTACATTTCCAAGAATAATATTGGCGTCCTCTACCTGCTCCTTTGTCGCCTGTGCGGCTCGGCATACATAGCAAAACTCCATTCCCTCTCCAATTTTTTCTAAATACTGTCTATGTTTTTCCTTTACCAGAATAGTTACTAATATCTTTTTCATTTGATTTTTCTCCTTTATGAACTGTTAATTTGTACAATAATTATAACTATTTTTAGTCATTTTTTCCATTGACAAAAACAACAATTTGCCCTTACAAATTTTGTAGAAAGATTAATACCTTTCATAAATTGCATTTCTTGCGAAACAACCTTATATTCTTTGGGCATATAAATTAAAATTTTTTCTACTTCATGCAACAATCTTTCTATTTTTTTACACTAATATTATGAAAGATAAAAAATGAAATTATTTATGCAAGAGTAATGTTAAGATATTGAGGTCAAAAAAACAGGTAATTTTTGATATTATCTATAAAAAAGGGGGGATACTTATGAGCACGGAAAAAAATGTCGAATTTTTTATAAATCAATATGAGCTTGTATACAAAGATTTATACCACTTTGCTCTGTACACATTAAAAAACCCGCATGATGCGGAAGATATTGTGAGTGAGACAGTCACAGATGCCTATGCCAGCTATTTTAAGCTTCGCAATCCGGATTCCTTTCGCGCCTGGATTTTTCGTATTTTGTCAAATAAATGCAAGCAAAAATTAAAAGAATACATAGATAAAACAATGGAACTTTCCGAGACGATTGCCGATAAATCAGAAGATTTAACAGAAAATCTGCAAGTGCGAACAGCCTTTTTGGAGCTCTCAAAAGAGGAGCGACTTATTTTATCGATGGATATTTTCGCAGGGTATACGAGCAAAGAAATTAGCAATATTTTAAACATAAATGAAAATACCGTTCGCTCGAAAAAGAGCCGAGCCCTAAAAAAACTAAAAGAACAATTAAATGACTGATTGAGAGGTGAATGATATGAGTAAATTCAAGAATAACCAAAACGAAAATATGAAACATGACGGAGAAAATAATGCAAAAGAGGCTGTAAAAAATAGCGCTAAAGATATAGAAATTCCAGAGAGTATATCGCCTGAAAAAATGAAAGAGAAATTAAATGCTTTATATTCAGAGAAGTCAGATGAGACTTCCAATAAGACGATAGACATATCAAAGACAAGGAAAAAGCCGAGAAGACAAAAAAGACTAGCCAAGCTCCTTGCTACTGCTGCCGCTTTTACTCTAATTTTGGCTGCCGCCCTTTCTCTTCACGAGCAAAATGACAAAAGCACCCGCATCACCAGCTCTAAAGAGGCAACCTCCTCGACTTTGGCTGAATCTGGCAGGGAAGAAAATTCTTCTTCCAATGCAGAGAACTATGCCGACTCCTCAAAAATATCTGACTCCTCAAAGCTCTCCGCATTTTATTATACGACAACTTACGAGGATATTAAGGAAAAAGTAAAAAATATATGGACAGAATCTATGATTGCATCTGATCGAATTGCCTATTCTGGAACGGAAAAACAGTCAATCGAGGAATCCGCTAATATTACGACAGAAACCACCATAGATACGGCTGACTCTGGAAGCTCCAAGACGACAAGCTCCTACTCCACAACAAACCTCCAAGTTGAGGGAGTCGATGAGGGAGATAGTATCAAGACAGATGGGAATTATTTTTATATTTTAACAGCAGAAGGAAAAATTCGTATTGTAGATACAAAGACATTAAAAGAAGTCAGCACAATTTCTGATGAGATAGATGAAGATGAAGTTGATTATTCAGAAATATATGTGGCAGATAACCGTCTTGTTCTAGCTGGAAACGTCTATATGAGTAGTTTAAAAAAGCAGGAAGAAGATACGTACTATATGGATAGTAGCTCTCAGGCTATTTTGATAACCTATGATATCTCGGATATCAAAAATCCAAAGCAGATTGGCAAGGTTTATCAGGATGGAACTTATCGCACATCGAGAAAAATTGGAGATTATATCTATCTCTTTAGCGACTATTCCTATTATCCAGATACTATCTATTCCTCGGATAGCTCTAATATGGAAGAATCTTCTTCTGAAAAACTTAATATAGAGAATGATTCTGATATAATTCCAACCGTGAACCAAAAGGAAATTGTGGAGGATAGTATTTATATTCCAACGAAAGTTTCAAACTGCAGTTATCTTGTTATCTCCTCTATTCATCTAAAGGAGCCATCAAAGACATTGGATGAAAAATCCATTATGCAGTCGGGGAATGATTTTCATATTACAAAGGAAAGTATCTATGTATTGCAGTCGGATTGGAATTCTGACAATATAAAGACAAATATTATCCGCTTTTCTTTCCAGGATGGCAAAATTTCCCCTATCGATGCCGCCTCGTTAGACGGCGAGCTCACAGATAGTTTCGCTATCAATGAATCCAATTCTTATCTTCGAGTTTTACTCACAGACTGGGGGGCTAGTTCTACACAGACAAACGCAGTTTATGTGCTTGATAATAAAATGAAAGTTGTCGGAAAAATTAAAAATCTCGCTCCTGGTGAGACAATCTATTCCGCCCGATTTATGGGAGATATCGGATATTTTGTGACTTATCGAAACACAGACCCTCTCTTTAGTGTCGATTTCTCAGAGCCTGAGAATCCTAAAATTATCGGAGAATTAAAGATTACGGGATTTTCGGAATATTTACATTTTTATGGAAAGAATAAACTCTTTGGAATTGGAAGAGAGACGGATCCAGATACGGGAGAATTTTTGGGGATAAAACTTTCTATGTTTGATATTCGTAATCCAAAGGATGTAAAAGAGGAGAAAAAGTTGGTTTTGAAAGGGATTAATGATTGTGAGGCTCTCGATAATTATAAGGCAATTTTGATTGATGATGAGAAAAATTTGATTGGATTTGCGGTACAAGATTATAAGAATGGGGTTTATCATTGGAAATATCTAGTGTTTGCTTATGATGAGAAAGAGGGATTTGTGAAAAAATTGGATTATGGATTTGCACAGGACTCATATGATTTTCATACGACCAGAGGAATTTATATTGATTCTGTTTTGTATATTGTGAGAGATTCTGAGATAGTTTCCTTTGATATGGAAGAGGGATTTAAGCAGGTGAGGAAGGTAAGTTTGGGATAAGGTTACTTTGCTTGTGAGTGGATGGAGAGAGACGCCGAGAGAACAAGCCAGGGTATCCTCTGAAAACACGTTCGTTCCCACGATTTTTCGACATACGCTGATTTTTGCCGCCTCCCGCAAACTCACGCCTACGGCGTTCAAACAGTGCTCCAGCGGCAAAGCTAAGTATATCGAAAAATCGCTCCACTCTCTATCGTTTTCAGAGGATACCCTGGCTTGTTCTCTCGGCTGTGTATTGGCACAACCTAGTGAAGATGCGATTGAATTTTAAATATATTTTCTTCTTGAAATGACTATACTGCCGACAGCTACACAGAGAATGGCAAGTCCGCCGTATAATAATGGTTGACTCTCATCTGCTGTTTTAGCGGATGCATAGTTTGGGTCTACAGAATAATTATTTTGAATTCTGATTGTTGCCATTGTACTTGTTCCTCCGGTATAGCATTTAGAACAAGGCTCATATCCTCTCTGCTCAGCAGTCGCAACGGAAACTTGAGTCGGGTCTTTCATATTGCTACAGGTTGAACTGGAATGATATTTTTCCCCTGTCTTAGGAATCCAGACCATGTCTGTAGATGAACTGGTCGTAGTACTGACAGTTGCCGTATTTCCATTTGGATAACTAATCGTCAGATTGTTTGTGTCGGTCTTTAATGTTCCACTCGAATTGGATTCTGCGATATAATATGTACCAGTGGATAGATTGTTGAATATGACAGAACCTGTGCTATCATTTTCAATACGAATTGATTTCGTGGAAACTGCATTTGTACAGGCAGAATCGGAATATGCTGTGACATAATAGGTGGAATTGTCCACCTTCGTGGAAGCGCTATTCCATAGAATTTCTAATGTTACTTTAACATATGTCGTCGCTGCCAAACTATTTGTCATTGTGACTGGAGTAGCAAAAGCTAAAACAAATGCAAGCAAAAAGAAAGCTATTCCCTTTTTTATTCTTTCCATAGTTTCTCCTCCTAAAAGTTTTTCTTTTAAATTATACTCTTCTTTATATAGTAAGGCAAGTCTTTTTTTCAACATCTTATAAATTCCTAATAAATACTAGTAATTATTTCCCCTCATTCTCTCTAAAACTGTTTCTTTGCAAGATATCTGATAAATACTTGGTGGAACAATAAGACATATCAATAGGATACTCCCAAATAATATTAGATTAGATAAAATTGGAATGGAAAAATGAACCCCGTATATATTCATGCTTGAAAATACAATATAACCTACTGGAATGCCAATTATCATTGATAATATAATTGAAATAATGGCGTATCCCAATCCTTCTTGCATCAAAGTATTTCTTATTTGTTTTCTAGTCATTCCTATACTTTCTAGTATGGCAAATTCTTTTTTTCTATTTTCTATTCCAACAGCCATCATATTGATATAATTTAGTACAGATAAGATGGCTATGATAAGACCTACTCCGTTTCCAAATATTCTTATTTGTTTTTCGTTGGTTAACATATCTCCATACAGATCCAATTTTGAATCAAATGATACTTCTTTGGAATATGCAAAAATAGACTTTACTTCTTTCTCTGTCTTTTCATCTAGACTCTTATTATAATCAATATAGGCTAGTTCAATCATTGGACTTTTCACTAGCTTTTTGAAGATGTTTTGACTTACAATGATGGAAGGGGTATATCCACTTGAAAAATAAGAGGGGTCATTTACTATGCCTGTAATAGAAATTTTTTGTTTCTGAGCATTATCAGGCAAAGAGAAGGTAAGAGTTTTGCCTACTGCATCAGTTGGATAGATGGATAGCCATCCGCATACTAATGCAATTTCACCTGATTCAAATTTCTCATTATCCATTTGTATATCTCTATTATCTGTAAGAATTTTTAATTCACTCTGGTCAATTCCTATTATTTTAGATTTGAAAAAACCATTCTCATCCTTTCCATTTTTATATGTAGAAATATCGTCCTCGTAATTTCCCGGAGCATATCTCGATTTATATAATTCTCTATAATAATTTCCAAACACATCTTCCTGATAAGGAATATCTATTGTCTCAGAATAGATGACTCTAGTATCTCTAACTCCTTTTATTTTTTCTATCTCTTCCATATCTTTCTCGGAAATATTCTTGACAACAACATCTTTCTTCTCCTCTAAAAACAACTCATTTACTATCTGCAAATCATAAGAATAGGTTTCATTCAAAATACTCTTAGAATCATTTTCCTTTACCACAATATTGATTATAATAAAAATTACTATCGATACAATAAAGGAACCTAGAACAATAATTGCCTTCGTCTTATCCCGAAACATATTTCTCCATGCCATTGATTTCATTCCATTTTCACTTTTCTTTCCCTTTTCTTCTCCTTCTGTAAATCGAATTGCCTCTATCGGAGAACAATTTCCTGCAATCATAGCAGGTTTTCTGCTGCTAATAAAAATAGTCACTCCTGAAAAAATAGCTGCTATAAAAAACAAAAATGGATAATAAGAAAACGTTACTGTTTTTGCGAGCTCTGCATTTTGAATTTTTAAAACGGCAGGTATTAATTTTCTGGATACAATATATCCCATGAACAATCCCAATGGTACTCCAATACATGCATTCCAAAACGCTTGTTTATAAACTATTTTTTTTAATTGGATAGATGTCATTCCTATTGTTTTCAACTGTCCATAATATCTGATGTCTTTTGATATACAAATATATAATGTATTATATATAAAAAGATAGCCACTAATAAAAATCATAATAAGCAATCCAATTAATACAAAAATCATTCTAATAAAATGTTGGATACTATCGTCATCTGCGTTAATAATTTGATTATCGGATAAATGAAATGATTGTTGTAAAGATAAAATTGTCTGTTTACTATAGAATGGATTTTTTAATGTTAGTTTTAACGTTCCTTGAGTGAAATCAGTCTGCTTCGCACCCGTAGTATGATAAAAATCATCTGATACATATCCTCTAGCATTTCCACTAAAATCCTTATAATATCCGCTTAAAATAAATGTATCACTCAATACTTTTGATGTTTCTGTTTTCTCGGTTAACGGAGTGTAAGTCACTGCTATTTCCATTCCGATTTCAGGATTTTGAATCCCCATATCTCTCAATGCTTCCCTTGATAAAACAATATCCTTTTTATTTTTTGGTTTTTCTCCTATCATGGAATCAAATGCTGGCAAACATTGTTTGTCCCAACATATATCATCCGTCCAGTATAATTGTACTTTAGAAAGATTTTTATTATTTGCTGATTCTAATACCGCACATTTTACACAAACTCCTGCATACTTTATGGAATCTAAACTTTTCGCCGTTTTTACTTGGTCGTCGGTAGGCTCTGTTAATTCAATATCATAATCCATTCCACTCATTTTTATATGCCGCTGTGAAATCATCTGCCAATATCCAATTCCAATACCCAGCACAGACAGAACTAAAAATGTAGTTAAAATTATAGCAAAGATAGTCAATACATTACGCTTTCGATTCGCATAATATGTTTTTTTTGCAACTGTCGCTACAATATATTGATTATTCACTCTTATCACGATACACCACCCCGTATTTTTCCATCCTCAATTCGGATAATCCGATTCGCCATCTGGGCAATTTCATCGTTATGAGTAATCATCACTACTGTCTGATGAAATTTCTCACTTGTGACTTTTATCAGTCCCAATACAGATAAACCAGTTTTACTGTCAAGATTTCCGGTTGGCTCATCAGCCAAGATTAAAGCTGGTTTTGCAGCAATCGCTCTGGCTAAAGCCACTCGTTGTTGCTGTCCTCCTGATAATTGATTGGGCATTGCATATTGTTTTTCTCTTAGTCCTAATAGCTCAATAATTTCTGAAATAAATATTTTATCAGGTTTTATTCCATCTAGCTGTATCGGAAGAACAATATTCTCATAGACATTCATCAAAGGCAATAAATTATAGTTTTGAAATACAAATCCAATCTTTCTACGACGAAATATCGTCAGTTCATCCGCATCCATTTTTGAGATATCTTTATTCTCAATCCTTACTTTTCCTGATGTTGGTATATCTAATCCACCTAATATATGCAATAATGTAGACTTTCCACTTCCAGAACTTCCAACAATCGCTACAAATTCTCCCCTATTAATCTGAAGTGAAACGCCATCCAATGCTTTTACAACAACTTCGCCCATCTGATAATATTTTTTTATATTTTCCGCATTTACTATCTCCATATGCCCCTCCCTTCTGTTGTTTTTATTCTAGCAAAAAATACTTTCTCAAATCTTTCTCAAAGATGACAATTTTGACAGATTTAAAAAATTTTATGTCTATTCGCTCTCTTAATATCATCCTCACTATAAATGATTCGGCAAATAAACAAAAAATGTACTACCCTGTCCAAGAGCCGACTGAACTTTTATATATCCATTTTGCTTTTCGATAATTTCCCTTGCAAGATATAACCCAATTCCCAATCCTTGCTCTTTTTCCACTTTCGTTGACCGATAAAACCGCTTAAAAATAGCTCCCTGCTCTATTTCTTCAATTCCAATTCCCTGGTCTGCAATCTGAATACAGAAAAAATCCTCATAAAACTCAATACAAATCGTTATACTAGACGATTCTGGCGAATACTTAATCGCATTATCCAAAATATTTACTAGCGCCTCCTTTGTCCATTTCAAATCAAATTTACCCTCTCTATCACATTCTTGTATCTGAAATAATATCTTCTTTTTTAACGCCGCCATTTCCACCTCCTGGCAAGCTTCCGCTATCAATCGCTCTATTTTTTCCACTTCCATATGAATCGATACAATTCCTGTCTCCAAATAAGAAGAGCGAACCAATTCCTTCATAAAAAAATCCAATTTTTTTGATTGACGATGTATTTGAGCAATCATCCTCTTATCATCATCTGATGATAATTTTTCTCCCAATATTCCCGCATACAACATAATACTCGTCAATGGATTTCTCACCTGATGTGCAATATCCGAAATTAATGACTGCGTTAAACCTCGCTCTTTATCCGCTTCCTCACAATGCATTCTAGATATAATAATCAACTCATTTAATTTTTCCACTATCGCAGATTCCAGATTTTCATCATATTTCACTGTCTGTTCTGTCCCCGCAATTGCTCTATCTAAATATTCCAATACAGAAAGAAGAGTTTTCTCATATTCTTTTCTTTCTCTCAACAAATAAACAATACCGCCTACTAATCCTATATTGCAAACCAATATCAAACCAACACAGATAATAAACATACCATTCTTATCTAACATTCCCACATATATCCCTTCCCATAAATTGTTTTTATGTACTGAGGCTTTGATGGAATATCCTCTAACTTATCTCTCAATCTCTTAATTCCAACGGACAAAGCATTATCTTCCACATACTCCGTCCCCTCCGGCCATACCCACTCTAATAATCTTTCTCTCGTAATAATATGTCCCTCATTAAAAACAAGTATATTCAATATTCTCTGCTCCGTTCTACTTAAAGAAATCAACTCATTATTTTTTGAAAATTCCATAATGGAAAATTCAAATTTAAAAATCCCCTTATAATATTCTCCCTTCGTCTGTTCTTTACCTACTCTTCGCAACAGCGCCCGAATCCTCGCTCTCAAAACCATCATACTAAACGGTTTCGTAATATAATCATCCGCCCCACATTCCAATCCCCTCACAATATCAATCTCCATATCCCTAGCTGTCAAAAGCAAGATAGGAACCTTATTCCCCCTTCGTATTTCCTGACAAAACTCAAATCCACTCCCATCTGGTAAATTAATATCTAAAATTAATAAATCAAAAATCTGTTTTTTTATTTTCACTCTCGCTTCCTGAATGGTCTGACAAATAAAAAATCGCACACCATTCTCATTTAACGAAATTTTAATTCCCATAGCAAGGTCGATATCATCTTCTAATATTAATATATTCATCCTACTTCCTCCCACTCTATAAAGTTATTCTCATTGTATCATTTTCAGGTTTTACTATCAACTATGTATAAAAAAAAGAACCGTAAAAATCCAAACGATTCCTCTCATCTTATCAATCCCATAACTACTATCCAAAAAGAATTTTATAAAACAAAAAACACATTAAAGCTATAAAAATTTCACAAATTTTATCGCTACATAACAAAAAAACTACATTAAAACTATAAGAACTTTCATAAGTTTTCGCCAGTACACAGTAAAGAGAGTCCGTCGATATGTCCTCAAAAAACGATAGAGAGTGGAGCGGTTTTTCGATATACTTAGCTTTGCCGCTGGAGCACTGCCCCCGCAGCGTAGCTGCGAGTTTGCGGGAGGCGGCATATATCAGCGTATGTCGAAAAACCGTGGGAACGAACGTGTTTTTTGAGGACATATCGACGAACTCTCTTTGCGTCTCCCTCCATTTCTCTCTTATCGACAAACTCTCTTTATCTCTTCCTCCTAACATACGTATAATAAACATACGGAATCTCTCCACCTACCTCCTTTCCTCTCTCCTTTTCAAACTCTCCCTCCTCAAAATCAGGAAAGTACGCATCCCCCTCTATCTCCTTATCTATCTTCGTAATATACATCCTCTCCACAAAAGGAAGTACCTCCCTATATATCCTCTCTCCCCCCGCAATAAAAACATCCTTCTCCTTCCAATTCTCCTTTGCCACTTCCAGCGCCTCTCTTAACGACCCCACCGTAACACAATGCTCCTGGTCAAAATTCTTTGTCGTAGACAGTACTATCGTCTCCCGGTTTGGAAGCGGAAACCCAATCTCCTCGTACGTGCGCCGCCCCATAATAACAATATTCCCCGTTGTAAGTTCCTTAAACCGCTTTTTCTCCCCGTCAATCTCCCAGGGAATTCTCCCATCTTTCCCAATCACTCTATTTTTCGCAAAAGCTACAATCAATGCCAACATATTATCCCCCTCCATCATCCATCTTTTCATCTATCCTTTACTTTTTCTATGTCTTCTCTTTCGTTTTCTATTTATGCTATCCCATCATAATCCAAAATTCGCATAATTACAAGAACCCCTCCACCTTAATCACCTTTTTCACATAAATTTAATGCGAAGTCCTCCTTTTTTCCCGCATCGCCTTTAAAATAATCTCTCTCGCCTTTTTCGCCTCATTTTTATCCATATCAGGAACTCCCTCTAGCGGATACTCTATCCCAAGCTTCTCATACTTTACTTTCCCCATCGTATGATACGGCAAAACCTCCAACCCAACTAAGTTTTTAAAACCTCCAATCAACTCTCCAAGTGCCTCTAATTCCTGCTTAGAATCTGTTATCCCCGGTACAATAACATGCCGAATAATCACTGGCACCCCCGCCCTCTCTAATGCCCTGGCAAAAGCAATAACCGCATTTTGTTTTTGACCTGTAAGCTTGAAATGCCCCTTCGGCATACTATGCTTAATATCCAAAAGTACCAAATCCGTCACCAAAAATAACCGCTCAAACTCCTCCTCCCGTTCCTTCCTATATAAAATCCCAGATGTATCAAGACAAGTATGAATCCCTCTTTTTTTAGCCTCCTCAAATAATTTTATTAAAAATGGAAGCTGTAAAAGCGCCTCTCCTCCTGTCGCCGTAATCCCTCCTCTTCTATAAAACCCCTTATTCCTCTCATATCTTTCCAAAATCTCCTCCACTGTCATCTCCATCCCTTGACCCAGAGCCCAAGTATCTGGATTATGACAATATTGACACCTCATAGGACATCCCTGAAAGAATATAACAAAACGAACCCCGGGACCATCTACGGTCCCGAAGCTCTCAATCGAATGAATATATCCTTTTAACTGACTACTATCTCTCATATTTTTCTCACTTTTATCTCTCGTCTCACTTACATTTCTTCGTGAAATGTCCTTGAAATAACCTCATCTTGCTGTTCCTTTGTCAGATTATTGAAATTTACAGCATAACCAGATACACGGACAGTAAGCTGTGGATATTTCTCCGGATGTGCCTGTGCATCCAATAAAGTCTCCTTTGTAAAAACATTTACATTTAAATGATGACCTCCTTTTTCAGCGTATCCATCCAATAAATTTACTAAATTATCAATTTGTGCGTCACTCACTTGCATTCTTCTTTCCTCCTTATCTTTTTCTCTCATCAAGTCTTCTCCTACTTAATCTTCCACTTCTACATCTATCTCTGTCGCATTTGGCTCCATCGCACAGCATGGCTCTAGGTCAATTGCGATATCGTCAAATATAATCTTATCTTCTTTTCCAAGCGCACCTGGAATAATAGAAAATGTATTGGAAATTCCATCCTGTGCATCCTTAAATGGCAGTTTTGCCACTGAACTTAGTGACGCCACAGCGCCATTTTTATCTCTATTATGCATTGGATTGGCACCTGGAGCAAAAGGCTGACCAGCTTTTCTTCCGTCTGGTGTGGAGCCTGTCGCTTTTCCATAGACAACATTTGACGTAATAGTGAGAATCGATGTCGTCTTAATTCCTCCTCGATACGCATGATTTCCCTTAATATATTTCATAAAATCATGTACTACATCATAAGCGATATCATCCACTCTATCATCATCATTTCCATACTTAGGGAAATCTCCCTCCACCTCGTAATCTACAACAATTCCATCCTCATCGCGGATTGTCTTTACCTTCGCATATTTAATCGCAGACAGAGAATCCGCCACTACCGAAAGACCCGCAATACCCGTCGCAAACCAGCGAGTTACATTTCTATCGTGAAGTGCCATCTGGATACGCTCATAACAATATTTATCATGCATATAGTGAATAATATTAAGAGCATTGACATATACGCAAGCAAGCCATTTCATCATATCTTGGAAACGGTCCATAACTTCATCATAGTCCAAATACTCTGACGTAATCGGACGATACTTTGGTCCAATCTGTTTTTTCGACACTTCGTCCACACCGCCATTAATCGCATAGAGCAAGCATTTTGCCAGATTCGCACGGGCGCCAAAGAACTGCATCTCCTTACCGACACGCATAGAAGACACACAGCATGCAATTGCGTAATCATCCCCATGAGTCACTCGCATTAAATCATCATTTTCATACTGAATCGCAGATGACTGAATCGACATCTTAGCACAATATCTCTTAAAATTCTCTGGCAATCTAGTGGACCATAAAACAGTCAGATTTGGCTCTGGAGCTGGTCCCAAATTTGTCAATGTATGCAAGTATCGAAATGACATCTTTGTCACAAGTGGACGACCGTCAACTCCCATTCCTCCAATCGACTCTGTCACCCACGTCGGGTCACCCGAGAAAATAGAATTATAATCTGGCGTTCTCGCAAATTTCACCATACGAAGCTTCATAATGAAATGGTCGACAAACTCTTGAATCTGCTCTTCCGTATAAATTCCATTCGCCAAATCTCGCTGAGCATAAATATCAAGAAATGTCGAAGTACGTCCAAGGGACATCGCCGCGCCATTTTGTTCCTTTACCGCCGCCAAATATCCAAAATACGTCCACTGGATTGCCTCTCTCACATCCCTCGCCGGCTTAGAAATATCACAGCCATAAATCTGACCAAGCTCCTTTAGCTCACCCAGAGCACGAATCTGCTCTGACAATTCCTCTCTCTCTCTTGTCACATCAGAGTACATAATCGTTCTCGTCGAATTTTTCTGATTTTTCTTATCCTCAATTAGACGGTCCACCCCGTAAAGTGCAATACGTCGATAATCCCCGATAATTCGTCCTCTTCCATACGCATCTGGAAGACCAGTAATAATATGACTCGAACGGCAAGCCCTCATCTCAGGCGTATAGGCATCAAATACCCCCGCGTTATGTGTCTTTCTATACTTTGTAAAAAACTCTACAATCTCAGGGTCCACCTGATACCCATTATCCTCACAAGCCTTCATCGCCATACGAATACCACCGTTTACATGAAGCGCTCTCTTTAACGGCTTATCCGTCTGAAATCCCACAATCTTTTCCTTCTCTTTATCCAGATATCCAGGACCATGCGAAGTAATTGTAGACACTACTCTCGTGTCCATATCAAGAACACCGCCTTTTTCCCTCTCCTCCTGGAATAATTTTAATACCTGTTCCCATAATTTTGTCGTCTCCTTCGTAGGTTCCGCCAAAAAAGCCTCATCACCCTCATACGGTGTGTAATTCTTTTGAATAAAATCGCGGACATTAATCTCCTTTTCCCAAATTCCTCCGCAAAATGATGTCCATTCTTCTCTCATAAATTCCTCCTATCTATCATGATAAATCATATTATTAGTATCTACTAACTTTAGTTAGAATATACTAAGTATAATTATTTGTCAATATTTTCATTGAAACAATTTATCATCTGTATTTTTTTGCTCTTTAATGAAAAATATTATTATTTCTCTCCTCAAAGTTTCCTCCTTTTCACAGGATTTTATTCCTGACGATATCTTCCATCCCTCTCTCATCCCATCTATTGCTCAATCTGTTGAAATTTTTAAAATTATTCAAAATTTTTTAAAAAAACACTTGCATTTTTTATTTTACTATGCTATACTTCATATTGTCGTTAGGACATGAGGCCTGTTGGTCAAGGGGTTAAGACGCCGCCCTCTCACGGCGGAAACAGGGGTT
>JAUUSJ010000024.1 GCA_030841965.1 Blautia sp. | reverse complement strand
ACTCTCTATCGTTTTTCGAGGACATATCGACGGACTCTCTTGGCTGTGTACTGGCGAAACTATATGAAGTTCTTTTTTATAAGGTACTATATAGTTTCAATGTGAGTTTTCTGCTTTTTACTTATGAAAATTTTATACTATTTAAATAAAATGATGGTGTGCCTTTTTTTCTTGCAAGTTTTTCAATCTATGGTATGATAGGAATGTAAAGAAGCTGTTTATACAGGTTAGTTCGTTAGATATTTGTATATTTTGGTAAGCGAAGTTTTTCGTTTATATAGTTGTTTGACGGAGGTTTTGTAGTAAAGAAGAAGTTTTGAGAAAAGTTGTTTTTGGAGGAAGAGAAAGGGATAAATGGGAAAGGGTTTTGATATGGATAGAAAGAATAAACCGAGACATATAAAAACGATTTGTCCAAGATGTGAGAGGAATATTTCGGCAGATAGATTATATTGTGTGGAATGTGAGAGAGAATTGGGGTTGGTGGAAGAGTCGGGAAAGAAAAGGTTCTCGGGGAGAAGAATGGCTAAGATTTTTATGATAGTTTTGGTTTTGGGGTTGGGAGTAGGGGGGATATATTATAAATTTAGTGGAAATTTTGGGGGAGATTCTAGGGAGTTTGTTTTGGAACCGAGTGGTGATGGAAATATGCCTGTAAAAGATGAGGACGGGGATTCTACAGGGCAAAAAATGGTTGTGGGGACGGTTTATGACGCGTACTTATCTTCGATGAAAAATGAGGATATGTATTCTTCTGCGCGGTATGCGATTTTGGATATTGATAAGGACGGCACGGAGGAATTGTTGGTATATAAAGAGGAGGATGCAAATTTATTTGTCTATACTTATAGGGCTGGGAAGGTGACTCGGATATTAAACTGTCCAAATGCGGGATTGGGGCATGAGTTTGAATTGTATTATTCGGATAAGTATCGGGCTTTGGTGAGTTATAGCTGTACGTCAGATACTCGGGAGGATATTTTTTATCAGATAAGGGAAAATAGTTTTGTCTATATGTTTACTCTTGAGTGGAAGGAACAAAGAGGGGATAATACGATGAGATTTTATGAATATCAGGATAGTACTTCTTTTGAATCTCTGGGGTCTTATATAGTTTCGGGTAAGGATTACGATAAGAAGACGGAAGAGAAAAATAAGGAGGCAGTGCTTGCAAAATATAACCAATATATGGGAGATTTGAGGACGATTGATTTTTATTTGCTGGATGATTATCCGGATAGTCAGTTGCCGCAGGAGGAAAAGATAGAAAATATCCGAACAGTATATTATGAAGTTCAAGATAATCTCGAGAAGATGGAGACGAGGGAGGATGGAGAGATTACTTATTATATGGATGAGACGGGAGTTAGAAAGGTTAATGCGCCGAAGGGGTCTTATCATGATGATAGCTATCCAATGATTGAATCTTATAATGCGGAGTATTAT
Source organism: Blautia sp. (assembly GCA_030841965.1). GTDB lineage: Bacteria > Bacillota > Clostridia > Lachnospirales > Lachnospiraceae > JAUUSJ01. Next base: position 34,887 of record JAUUSJ010000024.1, on the reverse strand, counting down.
TATGAAGATAATAAATTGATTTTTGTGTTTGTGTTTAGAGGGGAGGAGGAATATCGATTTTATATAGAGGGGGATTATTGTATTCGATATATTGATAAGGATGGAAATATACAAAATTATGAGGAGAAGACGAGAGGAGAAGATATATCGGATATTGGATATTTTTGTAGTCTTGGTGTGATGGAATTGCAGGAAATATCTTATTTTTCATGAATGGACAAGGTCGAGATGGAGACCTTGTCCGTTTCTTTTTTTGGAAGAAAATTGGAATAGTTTCTAAAAAAGGAAAAATAACAGGAAAAAAGAAGGAAAATGTTATACTATGAGAAGTAATACGAGGGTGATATGACAGAATTTAGGGGAAATTATGTCAATAATAGGAGGAAAACGTCATGGAAGATACATATTTCTATATAAAAAAGGCAGAAGAAGCAGAAACATCGACAGATTTAAAGAACGTTGTTATCAATTCGTTAGAAAATGACAAAAAAAGATGGAAAGAATGGATAAGATATGTTGTGGATGATAATGGGGGAACTTTAAAATTCGCAAAGTTACTGGGAGAGGATATAAAAGAATCGACAGTAAAGAATTGGATATATCGAGGAAATTATCCAGAGAGAGAAAATATTATTCGTATAGGTTTTGTATTGGGATATACGCGAAAAGAGATGGATAAGTGTTTGCAGAGAAATGGTGGGTATACTCCGTTGAGTGTGAAGGTATTGGAGGATTGTGTTTATATTTTTGTATTAGAGAAATTAGGGTTAAGAAGTATAGAGGGATATCGAAAGAGTAGGGAGTTGATTGATAAGTTTAGCGGAAAAGCTAAGTCAGACAATCAGATAGTAGAGTATGATGCAGAGGATTCTATTATGATGTGGGAAGATTTTGAGAAAGTCAATAAAGTAGAGCAGCTGGAAGATTTTATTTGTGAAAACGTCGAGGGAGTGAGAAAAAGAAATATACGATTAAAAAAACAGATTGAAAAGTATTATCAGTTTACCATTGCGGGATGTAATGCACATGGATATAACTATAGCTCTATCCATAAATTATGTACAGAACAGAAATGGCCAAAGAGAATGGAAGAGATGTACTCGAAAATAAAAAATTATTCCTGGAATATTTCTACTAGGAATGCGAGGGAAAGTCTGATTGCATTATGTATTTTATTAAATATGGATGTAAAACTAATCAATGAGACATTAAAGATGATAGGAATGGAGCCTTTAGGGGCTAGAAATCGAGTGGAATCAGCGATTATTCATGTTTTAGCCGAGGCAGAGAGGAAAGAAATTATACAGGTAGAAGGAACCGGAGAGGAGCAAGAGCGGTATGGAGCACAGATGGTATGTTCTATGTTAATTAATACTCTAAAAGATTTGGAACTTCAAGATGAGGTGATGGCTAAGAAATTAATAAAAGATTTGGAAGGATGCGTCAAGAGTATGGAGGAGTCAATGGGATGGATATTTTCCAATAGAGAGGAATGTATTCTCGTTTTGGAAGATAATACGTTATTTTTCTATTCTCTTGAGGGGAAAGAGAGTGTTATTGTGGGAAGGAAAACAGAGAGCAGGAAAGCAATACAGCCGGATTTGGACTTAAAATCATCTACTGTGTCGAAAATACATGGAAGGTTTATAAAAAGAGGCACGGAATGGCTTTATACTGATTCAAGAGAGACTAAAAATGCGACATTAGTAAATGGTAAGATGAGAGATTGGAGGTTAGGACCGATAAAGTTAAGGAAAAAAGTTGCTCCAGGGAGAGAAGAGTATGATAATTATGATGTAAATATATTAGGAATAAGAGGAAAAAAGAAGAGAAAGGGAGAAGTGACTCCAATGATTCTAATGATATATATTAGTAAAGAATTTTTCTTTAATAAATGGTGCGCAATACCGTTAAATTTGAATGAAAGTGTTGGGATTAAAATAGATGAAAATGATAATTATCATAGAGATGGAATCAATATATATTATAGAAATGGAAAGTATTACCTTGAGAGATATGGGAGTTCTAAGATTGTAAATATTAATCAGGAAGATATTTATTTAAAATCAGGGGATAAGAGGGAACTGAAAAATATGGATAAAATTAAGTTTTTTGAGATGGATAAGTTTATTATTTTTACAAAGAAAATGATATTAATGGGGAAGTTTGGATTATGAAGAAAAGGAGAGAGTAAGTAGACATAATGAAAAAAGGTAGCATGGAGATAGATATATCACTAATATATACAGAACAAGTATCAGGAGATGAACTGGAAGTAAGTTTTGATAGGGATTTGGAAAAGATTTACACGGAAACTTTTGAAAAAGCTTTCGAGGGAGGTTTAGAAAGGGCTTCAAAAGAGAAGTTGGAAAAGGTTTTCAAGGGGGATTTAGAAAACGTCTCGAAAGAGGAGATGGAAAAATATTTCGAGGAGGACTTGGATTTAAGAAAAACAAGGGAGTATATGCAAAAAAGCTTTCAGGATTTTCGCATTGTGAAAGAATTAGGGAGAGGGTCTCGAGGCAAAAATAAAATATATTTGATAAAGAAAAAAGATTCCTCTCTGGGTGAAGAGGTAGATTCCTCTGATATAGAAGAGTATGCATTAAAAAAGATATCTATTATCCGAAAAAGAAAGAATAAAAAAGATTGTACTAAGATAGAGTTGGAAAATTATGAAAAAAAGTGTCAAAAAAGAGTGGAGCGGGTGTTCAAATCGGAGCAAAGAAGTATGACTAGTCTGGGAGAATCGCAGTATATAGTGAAAGCGTTGGGATGTGAACTCTGGGACTATGAGTACGACGACGAGTTTGGAGTATGCATGTTTATTCAAATGAAGGTATACGAGACTTTAAAGGAACAGATGAAAAAAGGAGAGGAATTTTCAGAAGAGGAGATAAAGGGAATTATGCGGGATATCGGCGGGGCGTTAGAAGACTGTGAAGAAAATCAAATCATTCACTGCGATATTAAGCCGAGTAATATATTTTATGATAAATATGAAGATCGATATTTGCTTGGAGATTTTGGCGCCTCGGTTCATAGGGATGATGCAGATATCGTGGGATATACGATTTTGTATGCAGCACCAGAGCAGTTAAGAAGAGAAAAAGTGGATTTTTATACCGATGTCTATAGTTTTGGGTTGACATTATATCAGGTTGCGAATCATAATTTCCATCCTTTTATCAAGTATAAGAGGGAAACTTGTGAAGAGAATATTCAGATGCGGCTAGAGCATGATGAAGATTTAGAGCTTCCAGGGGGAGATTTGAGTGAGGATATTGCGGAGCTGATTATAAGAGCTTGTGCGTATGATGTGAATGAGAGGTATCAATCTATTTCAGAACTTTTAGATGAACTCGATGAGATAGAGTTTTCTACCGATACGGCTAGTACCGATACGACCAGTACTGATACGGTTAGTAATGATATGGATATAGTTAGTATGGATGAGGGGGAGGATTCTTATCCAGTTAGAGCTGATAGGTTAGATATGGAAAGGGAAGGGAATTTCTTTTGGAATCATTTTGATGAAGGGGTGGAGGAAGAGGAGGATTATATTCAAGGGGCAGATTATACGGGAAAATGTGGGGAGAATGTATTTTTTGCATTTAGAAAGGCGACAGGACATTTGCATATATATGGAGAGGGAGAAATATTATCTGTAAATTATGAGGATGTGCAGGAAGATTGGGGGTCAAAATTAGAGAGGAGATTCGATGAAAAGAGGGAGGGATTAGAGGAAGGAATTAGTATTATATCGGAATTTGAAGATTTTATTGAGGATATTGTAAAGATTACGATTCATGAGAAGGTAACGAAAATAGATGAGATGGCGTTTGTCGAATTTCCGAGATTGAGATATGTTTCGATAGGACCAGATATAAGAAGAATACCGCGTAAATGTTTTATGTCTTGCGTGAAATTGAAGACGGTTCTTTTGCCGGAAGATTTGCTCGAGATAGATGATATGGCGTTTTGGGGATGTGGGGCTTTAGAAAAGATAAATTTTCCTCAAAATATGTATAGGATAGGGGTGGCTGCTTTTAAGAAATGCAAGAGATTAAGGGGGATTTCGATTACTAAAATTGAGGAGATTGACTGGTTTGCGTTTCAGGAATCGGGATTGGAGAAAGTGCATTTATGGGATATTAGAAAAATTGGGAGAGAGGCGTTTGCTAAAACAGGCTGTCTAAAGAAGGTGTATATTGGGGCTTACTGGATGATGGAGAAGGCTTGTTTTGGAAATTCTGCGATAGAAATTTTAGAAATCGGGAATGAGGAGGGAGGATTTGGATATAAGATAGAGGATGATATATTGGTGGGTTGTAAAAATTTGGAGAATATAAGTGTGAATATGGAGGCAGTGTGCAAGACGAAGGCGTTTGAGATGTATAAGGGGATTTTAACGGTGCATGAGGTGTCGGCGCTGAGAAAGATTTCGGCGGGAGTTTGGATGAAGATGGTTGAGGGGCGTAGCAAGCAGAAGCGGTATCATGGGGGTGAGATAGAGGAGAGAAAGAGAAAATTGTGAAAAATAGTTTCTGAAAATGGGAATTTTGGCAAACGTTAGGATGGGTTTCAAATATAATAGAGACTAGTAAAAGGGATGGGGTGTTGTCTCTGTTTATGTTTTAGGGGGAATGGGGACAGACGCTAAGAGAGCAAACCAAGATATGCTCCGTAAACACGTTCGTTCCCACGATTTTTCGACATACGCTGATTTTTGCCGCCTCCCGCAAACTCGCGCCTTTGGCGCTCAGACAGTGCTCCAGCGGCAAAGCTAAGTATATCGAAAAATCGCTCTACTCTCTATCGTTTTCGGAGCATATCTTGGTTTGCTCTCTTGGCTGTGTATTGGCGAAGATGTGGATAGATATGGTGAAATGAAGGGGTAAGGATAGGACAAGAATAGGGGATGCATTGTTTTTGGTATGTTGTTTGAAGAATGTTTTGGATAAAATGTCGCTTGCGATGCGACCATTTGGTTTACTTATTAAGTTATACTATTTATTGATAAGGAGGAGTTGGAAGAAATGAAAAAGAGTTTTTTTAAGAAGATTATGTTTTGTTGTGTTTTGTGTTTGGTTTTTATAGTAGGATGTAGTTCTCAAAAGGGGCTGACGAAGAAAAATACGGGGAAGATTTCAACTTCACAAAAGGAAGTAGAGGATGATTTTATTGGAAATTCAACGCAAGAAAAAACAGTGGAGACGATTGATTTGTTTCAAGATATTGAGATTGTTTATGAGGGATGGGATGGGTTTGCAACGGCTAAGACGGTAGATAAGACAAACTGTAACTCAGTTATAAAGGAATTGGTTACGTTTGAAATTACTGGTACAGTGGAAAATCTGTCTGTGGGGGATAGTATTTCTGTTATTGCCTCTTATGATGCGAATAAATTGAATAAATTGGGGTATGTCTCACTGAATGATAAAAGTACGATTACGGTAGAGGGGTTACCGTATATTAGAGAGGCGCATCATTATAGTGATGATGTGGTTTGGGTAAAAGGAATTTTTAAAAATGATTCAGGGAGTGAAGGCAGATGGGTTTGTTGTGACAAAGAAGGAAATATTAAATTTTCTTTGGATGGAAACTCATCTCCTTATACTGATTTTTCAAATGGTATTTCTATTATCCGAGGTGAAGAGGATGAATATGTTGTAGATAAGATGGGAAATATTATTTGGTCTGCTAAAAAGGATGGATTTGCTGATGGCGAGGAAAATTGGGGTGAAGGGAATATAGAGGATGTAGAGATTTGTGAAGATTATTTATATTCTTATGGATTTTTTGGATATCCTATTGTCACGTTTTATATAGAATCTTATGAGTTAACTGGAAAGGCATATGGCGTCTTGGATAATAAAGGAGATTGGCGAATTTCTCCTGGATTAAATCTTCCATTTGATAGTTCTTTGGCGAGTGGAATATATAAAGGTGGAGATGATGAATTATATAATATTTTAACAGATGATCTGGCAAAATATTCAGATGATACTTTGGATAAATGGAAAGAAGACTATTTCTTTTCTATTCATGATGGATTAGTATTTCGCTCTGATGACTACGATATAAATAAAAATCCTGTATTTTGTGATAAGAAAGGAAAGACTGTAATTGATTTATCGAAATATATTCTTCGGCGGGAACCAGAGTTTGTAGATGGATATGCCTTTTTGGATATCTATAATCAACAAGATTCTCATTATTATACTATAATCGATACGAAAGGAAAGCAGTTATTTGAGCCTCAGCAGGAAGTTTATCATGATGATTTTAGTGAGGGATTTTATTGGGTTGATGGAGAAGGATATAGAAATGTAAAGGGAGAAATAGCGTTTGGAGCAGACTTTTCAAGTGGAGAGACTTTTAGTGAGGGGATGGCTCTTGTACATACAGATTCTTCTTCTGATAATAATTATCATTTTATCAATACAGAGGGGAAAATTGTGTATTGATGATGAAATACTATTTGAATGCTGGTAGAAATATGGGTATGGATTAAGTTGAGTCTTTTAGATGGTTTATGGTTTTGCTTGAAAATTTTAGTTTATAAAATAGGATACCAATTTATGTGGGAGGTGGAGAGAATGAAATGTCCATATTGTAAAACGCAAATAAAAGATGATAGTAAGTTTTGTCCAAATTGTAAAAGAAGAATTTTCAAATGTCCTTCATGTGGTGAGGCTTTGTATTTGAATCAGAAATTTTGTAGTAATGATGGGATGCGTATTCCAAAATCTGTGTATAAAGAAGAACTTGCATCAGAGAATGACAAAAAGAATGCAAGAAAAGGAAAAAAGGTTTTTGCATCAGTGATTATAATAGCGTTGGCAATTATTGTAGTAGGATTTGGTTTAGGGGGATATTTCCTTTATAAAGATGTAATGAAAAAAAAGTATGAGAAATATTCGCAAAAAATATCTAAGCCGATTGATGAGAAAACAATAGAGGAGAATACGGTAACATACAAAAATGGAGACAGCATCTATCATCCACAGGAAGAAAGTTTAGCTTGGGACGAAGAAGAACATACACTTTACTACGATAATCTTATCACTGTTTATTTAGCGAAAGAAATTTCAAGAGAAGAAGTAGAAAAGATGGCAGAAAGTATCAATGGAGAGGTTGTCACTGATATAAGAGGAATTATGAATACATTACAAATAATGGTGCAGCCGACAGACCTAGAAAACTTGATGCAATTATCAGATAAATTGATGGAGTTGGAAAATGTATTATATGCATCTTATGATTTTCCAATGGAGGTAGAAACGACATCAATTCCAGAAAATGATAGAAATCCTTGGGGAGGAGAGCAAAACAGAGGATGTGAAGAAAGTCCAGATGGAAAGGATTGGTGGGCTGAGGCGATAGGTGCGTATACAGCATGGAAATATGATGATTTGGCTAAAGAGATAACGGTAGGAGTTCTTGACAATGGATTTGATTTGAAGCATGAAGATTTTTTGGACGAAGATGAAAATACTAAAATAGAACTCTTAGAAGGATATTCAGAAAATACATTTGCTAAACATGGAACACATGTGGCAGGAATTATTGGAGCTTATAATAATGGAAAGGGAATTCGAGGAGTTGCGGATAAGGCAAAAATTTTAGCTGTAGATTGGAGTCCAATAACAGATGATAAGGATGATGAAAATTATGATAGTTTGGTGGATACAGGAGAATATATTGAGATTACAAAGCAGATGTTAGAGCAGGAAACTAAGGTGATAAATAATTCGTGGGGAGATGCCTATTATTCAGAGGAGGGATATGCTCGCTATGATGATACTATTAAACAAATTTATAAAGAGGGAGAGTATAATAAAGATAATATTTGGGATAGAGGAAAGAAAAATTTAGTTAAGTTTTTTTCTGGCGTGATGGGAGGATATGATGTTTATATAGAATACAAAAAAGTCTTTCAGCAGAGAACAGCGATGGAATGTATGGTAATGATTATTCAAGTTATATTAAATGATGAAAATACAGGAATATCACCAGAAAAAGAAAAGTTTTTGATTGTTCAAAGTGCTGGCAATGGTTATTATACGGAAGAAGTAACAGATACATATGAAGCTATTAATACTAAAAATAATGCATATTATTGCAATATAGATGAAGAAACGTATAGTTTATTGAAATCTTCTACAAGGGATGAGCTTGAAAAAAAGGGAATTAATTATTCAGAAATAAGAAAACATATAATTATTGTAGGGGCGACGACCAAAATTAATAATAACGGAGAGTATGAGCTTACACAATTTTCTAATTATGGAGATAATGTTGATATTTGTGCTCCAGGTGAAGATATTTATAGTTCCGTTCCAAATAATGGATATGATTTGTCGCCAGGTACATCTATGTCGGCACCTATGGTTTCAGGGGCAGCAGCCCTTATCTGGTCTATGGAACCTTCTTTGTCAGCAGGTGAAGTAAAAGAAATTTTGCAAAATACAGCAGGTACAGCATTAGGAGTGGTGAAAGAAGATACAAGAGAGGAATATCCAATGTTAAATATTGGAAGAGCGGTAGAAAGGATAGCAGAGAAGATAGATGAAGTAGACATAAATGATGATTCATCTGAGCCGATAAACTCGAGTTTAGAAGACATACCTTCCGAAACGGTGTATGATGATTATTTAGCTTCATTAAGGGAAAATAGAGCTTATGAATCTGCGCAATATGCCATTATAGATATTGACCAAGACGGTATACCAGAATTATTGGTTTATAGTGGCTGGAATGAGACGCTCTTCGCTTATACTTATAGAGATGGAGAGGTTGTTCAGATTTCGGATTGTCCTGGTTTGGGATTTGGGCATACTTTGGAATTGCATTATTCTGGTAAATATAGGGCTTTGATTTCGTATAGTCGTACGTCGGATACGAATAAGGAGAATTTTTATCAGCTAAATGGAACTAGTTTTTCTTATTTGTTTTCTGTGGGATGGGAAGATTATAAAGCGGAAACGTATACTCGGTACTATGAATATGAGGATGGTAATTCATCTCAATCACTTGGGTCTTATATTTATGGGGGAGAAGGGTATGACGAGGCGTCAGAAGAAGAAAATAAGCAGAAAGTATTAGCAAAATATAATGAGTATGCAGGAGATATAGAGAATATTGTATTTTATGAGTTGAAGGAAGTTCCTGTTGATAGTTCATTGCATGAGGAGAAAATAGAAAATATCAAAGCAGAATACGATAAGATTGAAAATGCATTAAATGGAATGAGAACTCAGGAGACAGGAGGAACAACACGTTATATTGACGAAACGGAGAGAATTAGAAAAATTATTGCTCCAGCTGGATCTTATGATAATTCCAATACACCTATTGTGGATCAATATAAAGCTGAGTTTTCATATAAGGATGATGAGCTGATATTTGCGTATGTGACGAATGGGGAAGAGGAATATAGATTTTATATGGATGGATATTCTTGTTTAAGATATATTGATGCAGATGGAAACGTACAGGATTATGAAGATGGTGTCAGTGCTTCGGATATATCAGATGTAGGAGTTTTCTGTACTTTGGGGATGCTGGAACTGCATTGGGCGTATGAATAAAATTGAATACATGAGAAAAAGAAAAGGATGAAAGATTATGTCAATAGTAGAGATAATTATTTGTATAGTAGCGGTTATATTTGCAATACGACTTATGGTTGGGATGGTGCGAGATTTGATTTCTAGTCCAATGTTTAAGGTTGGATTGTTTTTTCTATTAATCGCAGTGCTTTATAAACTTGTAAATTATATGGGGGATAGTTCTATTGTAGACACAATTAGAACGATTTTGCAATATATTATATATATTATTTTTACATGTTTTTGTCTTTATATTTTATTTGGCGGAGGAATGAAAAGTGGTTCAGAATCAGCACAGAAAAAAAGACCTCAGAAAAATATGAAAACAAGAGCGAAAACGACAGTTAGAGATGATTTTGATTATTATGGGGATGAAGAAGAGTTTGGAGGAAAAACGGTTGCTCATCGCCCAAATGAATGGTGCTGTAAATATTTATTAGAATATGACTCGGGTTCTTATAATCACCATGCATATAGTTGTGGAGCGATAAATTCGGAGTTGCCTTATGATGATGCGAGGAGTAAATGTTTTTATAGAGAAGATTATGAACAGTGTCAAATTTTATGCGGAAAAGAAAATGGAAGAAAGGGAAGAAACTCAGGAATGGGGAAGAGTCCTTCTGGCAGTTGTTGTCGATATTTGAAGGAATATGAATCAGGTTCTTATGAAACTTATAGTATGCGATGTGAGGCAGTTGACGAGGAATTACCTTATGATACAGCGAGAAGCACATGTTTTTATAGCGAAGATTATGAAAAATGCCCGACATGGCAAAAGAATCATAGTTAAGAAATGAAATTTTTGGTGAGGAAAAAAGGAGGAAAGAAAGATGGCAGGTTTAATTGACAAAATGATTGTAGGAGCAAAAAAGGGAATGAATTCTGTCAGCGGAAGTTCAAAAACAATTGCGAAGAAAGCGGAAATCAATGTAGAACTGGAAGGCTTGGAAAGAGATAGGGAGGAATTAATCCGAAATTTAGGAGAGTTAATTTATAATCTGCAAAAATCAGAAGAGATTTATGTTGAAAAAAGTATAAATATTTATAATGAGATAGTGACGTATGATGAGAGGATAAAAGTATTAAAACAGAAGTTAGAGAGGTTGGATCAGATAAAGAGAGAAGGGCAAGAACCTCTTACAAATCAGAATGCTGGTATGTCTCAGGTGAATGAAAATTTAAAAAGATGTAGTGTATGTGGAGCGCTAAATGAGGAGGATTCTAATTTTTGTGCAGGATGTGGGAATAAGCTATGAAAGCTCTGTCAAGTAGTCAAGTAGCTGTGAAGGAGTGAATATAAATGAAAAAATGTATTGTATGCAAAAGAGAAATTTTGTCAAAAGCAAGTATATGTCCGTATTGTTCGGCAAAACAAGAGGACGAAGAACGGACAAAGACGATACTTTGGGACAATGAAGAAGATGTAACAGTAATGGGAGAAAGTTTTGCAGATATTTCCCATATGTCTAGAGAGGGGACAGAAAAAATACCTCATATATCTGGTGAGAGTGAAACAGAAGAAATATTCAATATATCTAAGGATAAGAAGACGGAGGAAATATTCGATATATCTGAGGATAAGAAGACAGAAATGATGTTTCATACATCGGAAAATAAAGGGATGGAGGAGGTGTTTTGGATACCGAAAGAGACAGAGAAAGTCTCTAATATACCTAGGGAGATAATAGCCGAGGAGGTAACTGATATTTCAAATGGGGGAATGAGAGAAGAGGCGTTTAATATACTGGAAGAAGAACCAGAAAAAATGAAGAAAGAAGAAAATAAAATTTTAGGGGAAGAGCATATGGAAAATAATGGAACAAGAAGATGTAGCAATTGTAATAGGATAATTCCTTCTAGAGATAAGTTTTGTAGTTATTGTGGTGAGAAGGTAGAACCAATTTCGGGCAGTAATGGCAATTGGAAAACAACAGAAGAACCACCGAATACTTCGGGAAATTTGCTAAAGTATTATGGCATTGTCTTAGGGGTTATTTTTGGGTACTTTGCAATTACATATTTGCCATGGATCGGTTATTATGGGTTTTCGGCTAAGCTATGGGGATTTCTCATGATTGTCGCCTGTGCATGGAGTGCGTTTATTTATTTTGTGATTGCATTTCGCTGTAGGAGACAGTATGGAAAGCATTTAGTTTGTGCATTGGCAGGTGGAGCAATCTTAAAACTCATATTGCAGATTATTATGTTGCTACAATATAGTGCATTTATAAATAGTTCTGCTTTATCTCTCGTGGCAATTGTGATAACAGTTCTTGGAGTAGTACTCTGTTATTATTTGATGCAAGCAGAAGGGATGATTCTCACACAAGAACAAAAATCACTTCAACAGATTATAACAGAAATACCAGCTGTCTTGCGAAATCTTATTTCACAGGGACAAGCAACGAGTAGAGGAACGAGTGGTGGAAAAAGAAATGGAAATCCTCATCGACCAGTGATGCCGAATACATTACGGGGGCAGACGGTTTATTTTATTTCGGGAGGATTGTTTTTAGCGTTTTGTATACTTTATACACTAGAACTTGTATATGATGTTGTTTTAAATTTTTCTTATTTGGCATTGATTATGAGTATTTTTAGAATCTTATATTGTGCGGCAATTTGGGTGCTTTATTATAATAGTAGAAAGAATGAGTTATCTACAACAGCTTTCTCGATTATTACGGCTACAACATATATAAAGATGGTACTTTGGATTGCTTTGCCGATATTTACTTTAATTTTTAGTATTGTGGAACAGTTGGAGATAGAGACGATTTTGGGTTGGGCTGTAATATGTCTATTGATTGTTGGTTACTGGTATTCGTTGGCGGCTACTTTTTCAGATGCGAAAAAGTTTTCCATGGGTGAAAAGGGATATATAAAGGTAAGAATATATCCGATAATTATTAAAGGATTTAGTGTAGTAGGTCAATTCATTTGGCTTATGATAGTTGCTAGTATCCGTGATACGATAGATCAATTTCGCAATGGAATAGTAAATTTTAGCGATTATGCAGATGGTCTACTTGAGGGGTCTGGCTCTATAGCGGAAATAATATTAGCAATGTTAGACATTGATCCAAATGAGTATATAGGGAAATATGTAGAGCCAGTTTTGCAAGCAATAGAAGCTATATTTAATCCTATTTCTGTAATAATTTCGATTGCGATTACAGTCATTGCGATTATATTATTTTCTAAAATGCGTTCTCTTATGAAGGCAAATCGCTTATAAAATTGAATCGAAATTACCCCGTTGCGTTAGTTAGAATATAAATTGCCCATAAAATAGGTTTGTTGTTTGAAATATGATACAAATTTCCAATAAAAAAGTCTTGTAAATTGGAGAGGGGTGATTAACTAGCACAACGAGTTCAGTTAGAAAAGATTCGGTCTTTTTAAAGTTATGGATAAAAATATCGTCGACCATAGTAGGGCAGACTATGAGTTTTGATATTCAGATAAAGGAGGAAGTGAAAAAAGTGAGGGATTTAAATAAGCTCTGTATGGGCTGCATGAGGGAAAAGCCAGGGACAGGGATTTGCCCTTATTGTCATTTTTCCATAGAAAAATATGAGGTGCCAATCTATCATTTAAAACCACAGACGATTTTGTCTGGACAATATTTAATTGGACAGTCGATTGGAGAAGGGGGATTTGGGATTACTTATATTGGTTGGGATTTAAATCTTGAAATTCCACTTGCAATTAAGGAATATTTTCCAAAGGGATTTGCTGTTCGAGATTATCATGTAGGAGACCATGTCACAGCGTTTAGCGGAGAAAAGGCGAGGTTTTATAAGGCGGAGCGAGAAAAATTTGTGCAGGAGGCAAAATCACTTGCGAAGTTTTATAGGCAGGAAGAGATTGTTCGGGTGCATAATTATTTTCAGGAAAATGGAACAGCTTATATTGTGATGGAGTATATCGTAGGAAAAACATATGCCGATATTTTAAAAGAAAGAGAAGAAAATGGTAATTTCTCTGCGGAAGAAGTGTTTGAGACAATGAAACCAGTCATAAAGGCTCTTGGTATGATACATAAAGAAGGGGTGGTGCATCGAGATATTAGTCCTAGTAATATCATGATAACAGAAGAAGGAAAGGCAAAGATGATTGATTTTGGAGCGGCGAGGGGATTTTCTGACGGAGAAAAGAGTCTTTCCATTATATTGAAGGCGGGATATGCTCCGGAAGAGCAGTATCGCTCAAGGGGAATACAAGGTCCTTGGACGGATGTCTATGCTCTTTGTGCGACGATTTACCGAGCGATTACGGGCAGTAAGCCACCAGATTCGATGGAACGGTTGTCAGCAGATACGATAAAAAGACCGTCAGAACTTGGAGTAAAGATAGACAGAGAGTTAGAAGATGCTCTAATGAAAGGATTATCCGTTCGGGCAGAAAATAGATGGCAAAGCATGGAGGAGCTCTATGAGGCTTTCTATGAGACAAAAAATAGGGGAAATTCAGGTGAAATGAAAATTCCAAATACCAAGGGAATACCAGAATCGTCAGAATCACCAAAGCAGCCAGAACCACCAAAGCCAGAACCGCCAAGGTCAGAGCCGCCAAGACCGCCAGAATCATCCAAACCACCAATAAAAAAGAAGTTTCCAATAAAGATAATTATAATAGGAATGGTTGCTTTATTTTTATATTTGTTTTTCTGTGCGCCAGCCGAGTATGTTGTAATGTATGGAATGGTGCTTTTTTTGGTATTTATCGTAGTAGCCATTATAGTTGTGATTATAACGGTTTACAAGGCGATTAGATTTTGCATAAAGAGGAGGAAAGGAAATAAATGAATTTAGAAAAAAATAAAACGGAAAATTATGCTAGAACTATGAGTAAAAGTACTTTGCAGGGCAAAATGATTTATTATGTTTCAGGGGGATTATTTTTCATATTTTGTATTCTTTATACATTAGATGTTTTATATGAAACGGTTGCTCATTTTTCTTATTTTGCGTTAGCTGCAAACATCGTGCGTGTATTGACTTGCATTGCAGTTTGGATGCTTTACTTGAATGGCAAAAAGAATAAATTAAGTACAATGGCTTTTTCTATTCTTGGGTATGCAATGTTTGCGAGATTAGTCATTCACTTTATTCGTACGTTTCCAGTACTAGGTCTTGCGGTAATGGAGATTGATCTTGGTACAGAAGTATTATCGCTAGACATGTTAGGTACTATGGGACCTTATATTATTATAGTATTGATGGTTATCCTAGTGTTAGATATTATTTATTGGTGTTTATTAGGAATGATGTTTTTGGATGCGAAAAAATTTTCTATGGGGCAAAAAAAACATATAAAAGTGAGAAGATATCCTATTTTTATTATGGGGGTACTTGTAGTGAAACATGTGATAGAGATAGTTATTCCTTCGATAGCTACTTCGGGACTTAACGGGGACTTTTTGTCATATGGTGTGGATTCTCATGTGATTTTGCCAGAAATAGAAGCGATTGTTCAGAAAATGAGTCCTCTCTTTGGGGTTGTTGCGATTATCGTTACGATTATTGAGATGATATTACTCTTGAAAATACGTTCTCTTATGGAGGGGGATAAGAAGTAGAAAAATATAGGAGGAAAAAATATGAGTTTTTGTAAAAACTGTGGCAGTGAATTAAATGGAAAACGTTTTTGTACGGTATGTGGAACGGAGAATACTCAAGATTTTGACTCAAAAACTTCAACGCCTAAAAATAATGTAAAAAATGACTCAGATATTTCCATGATTTTTAGTTATATAGGAGTCGGGTTATTCTTTATCCCGTCTATTTTATTATTTTACGCTTATATGAAAGAAGCGGATAATATCGTAGCGTATGGATTATTTTATCAGGGGAGTTATCTTTTCTCTTCCAGCTTTTTTATTCTTGCAATGTGGGGAATGATTAGTTCGATATTACTTTTGTTTACTATAAAGAAAAATCACGGAAAAACATTGATAAAGCTGGCAATTATTATGCTTCTTTTTATGCTTGCCATTTGGCTATGCAATGATAAGTTCCAGAACTCGAAAGATTTTATGCAATATTTTTTGAGAGTGTATGAAGTAATACAAGATAAGATAGTGGCAATTAATATATTGTCAGTTCTTGTCATTGTGGTTGGATTTTTAAGCGCCTATTTTGACTTTGATAAGAACCAGAATAATCAGGAAAAAATAAATATTTTTGGCTGTTCCAATAAAAATTTTAAACGAATCTTTCGTTTGTTTTTTATATTGATAATCGGAATTTTTATATTGATTGCCCTATTTCCAATTTTAAAAGTGAAAAAGACGATAACAAATATTATATCAGTGGACGAGAATGAGGAGGCTGGATATATCTATGGTCAGATTCAGGAGACAGGAAAATATTATTATGTCGACGCAAATTATATGCTATACAAAGTTGATAAATCAACGGGTAGTATTCTAGCAAAAGACCCGAATGTCTTGAATTATGGATATCCTGGTTTTGCTTCCAAAGATGCCCTCTATTATGCAGGGGCAAAGGGAGAGTTTTTTGAGATGAAAGACGGTGATTTCAATACAACCACGGAGCAGATTAAAAAAGTATTGGATATAAGATTTTCTACTTATGGTTGGATAGGGGTATCAACTTCTGGAAAATGTACATATCTTGTGACGAGTGATGGGTATATGGAGAAGTTTTTAAATTCGATAGAGTACCGATACTCTCAGGTTATCGATGACCGTTCTGACAAGCCGCCACTCGAGGGAGAATGGGGAGATATTTATAAGGATAAATTTTATGTGATAACGAGAGAAACGGTTATGGATGATTATATCTTATCTCGCATTTCATTGGAGGATGGAAGTGTGGAAGAAACGATAGACTTACCTGTGAGATATGTATGTCGCTATGAGGATGGATTGATAGGGATAAATAATGATGGAAAGTTTTTCCGTATGGATTTGAATGGTGAAAATTATCAGGAGTATTCCGCGGCGGTAGATGTCTCAAAAAGTAATTGGGATGCGTCATTTTTTGGATGGAATGACCGAATCTATTATCGAGAATTTGGAGTGGATACTTGGTATTATTTCCCGATAAAAGGAGGAGAAGTCCAAAAGATAGAGGGGCAGATATCTCAGTTAGAGCCTGTACAGGGAGGTCTGGCAAGTGTCGATGATGCGGGGATTACTTTGTATGACTATGAGGGAAGAAAGCAGAAGGAGATTCCGTTTAAAAATTAGATGGGGAGTAGAAAAGGAGAAGGGAGAGAAGAGATGAAGTGTAAAAATTGTAATCACGAAATAAGAGAAGGTGCCAGATTTTGCGCGGAATGTGGTTTCCCAGTGGAATTGGAAGAATCTAAGGAGGAGGTGGAGTTTTTATTTTGTAATCAATGTGGGAGAAAGATGGCAAAAGGACAAAAGAAATGTGCTTATTGTAGTGGGCAGGGAGAGGAAGAGATATTGACAGAGGGAGGAGAGGAAAAGAAAGAGAAAAAGCCGATAAAGATAAATCCAGTGAAACCAAAGAAGAAAAAAACGGAGTATATCGTAATAAGAGGTTTAACAGTGGGAATTATTGTTGTAGTGGGCATGATAGTATTGTTATTATGCATGAACTTTTTGGGAAAAGACAGAACAGGAAATAATACTGATGATAATGCTAATAGTAGCAAAACGGAGGCGCCTGATACGACTGAAAACACAGGGAAAAAAACTACACAAGATATCACTGGTACAACTAGGAGCACAGAGAAAATAGATGTGCAGTTTGAAAATATTTATGAAAATAGCAGAGAACATGCTGTAATCACAGCTAAATTACCAGATGGAAATGTATTATGGACGGTAGAGACAGAGTCCTACGAGGCGGCACAGTTAGACAACTGCGTTTCAATCGGTCAAAATGGAGACGGATATTATTATGTAGAGGCTGGAATTGTCGTAAAATTGGACTTAGAGACGGGAAAAGAAGTATGGAAATGTACAGATGTTAATGTGGGAAGTCCAACTCAGACTGCGACGGCATTTGGAGATGATGGAACGATTTATGTCAGTGGATATTTAGAACCGGAGTTTGTCGAGATAGATAAAAATGGAAAACTCGTATATCAAATTCAAAAATTCAGTGAGGATTCTCAATATTTCTGGCCGTATAAGATGGAGTATCGCTCTTCCTATATCAAAATTTATTTCGAGGGAAATTTAGATGAAGACAAAGATACTGTTGTTCAGTTGAATTTAGATGATTATTCTTATGCTACAGAAGATGAATCTGGACAGACAGATATAAACTCATCTACTACAGTATCTGCGACAGGAGAATCGGGACAGGAAATTACACTTGAGGGAGTGGATAGTTCTAATCAACCGAATTATGATAACTGTGTATCTCTGTCAGATTATCAAAAGATAGTTATAAAAGAGGGGGAGTTTAGCTTTGGATATCCTAAAAACTTTTTCAATAAAGTAGAGAAAGAAGGAGATAATTATACATTTACGTCGAAAGGAGGGAAGGCGACATTAATTGTAAAGCATGAAAAAGGAAGTGGAGATAAAGTAGCTGATGTTGAAAAGGCATATAAGTTCTTAGAGGGGAAGATAGATATGGAGGATGAAAAAAATGCACAGAAAAAAGTTGCAGATAAGGAAAAGAATGGATGGACTCGCTGTATCTATACAGGATTGTATATAGATGACCCAAATCAATCTGTATATTTTATCGGAGTTTCAAACGGGGAAGATGTATATACGGTGGATTTTGAGTATTCCGACCCTGATGTGGATGATTTCTATACTCCACAAAACTATATGATTGACTGTCTCTATCGTCTATGTGACCATAGTGGAGCGGATTATGAGGCTCGAACGTATCAGCAGTTTTTGAAGGATGATTTGGGGACGAAGAAATGATATGAATTAAATTGTTATGAAAATGGAGGATGATGTAAAATGTTACGTAAACTAAAAAATGGATTTATTGGTCTCATGTGTATTGTATGGGTAACTTTAGTATGGTTGATTGCACCAATGGATTATTCAGATCTCGGTGGTGCAGAATTGAATGGTTTTTTAGCATTTATATTATGGATAGTGAGTATGTATCTTATAATTAAAGTAAATGCAATTATTCCTGCTGTAGGAAGTACGGTGATTTTATTGATAATAAGAATATCTAAGTTTGGCATTAGTGATGAAAGCTTTGAAAGAATAGCTGAACCGATAATGGTACTTATAGTTTTCTTTGTGGTAGGTAAACTATTTTTGGATTCCATTGATAAAATTGGAGATGAAGCAGAGGAGAGACAAAGAAGAAAAAAGAATGCGAGAGATAGAGGTGAGGCATGTTGTCCATGGTGTGGATCTGTTAGTATTCAATATTATGCACTTGGAATACCATATGAGGACGATTATGGTTCGATTAGGCATAGCTATAAAAAGTATCATTGCAATAATTGTGGATGCGAATGGGAATAGATATATATTTTACAAAAAGATGTTTTCTGATGATAAATTTCAAAAAATGGATAGAATTATAGCAGAAACTATTAATGCAGTAACTAAATTAAAATTAACATTGGATGAAGATGAGGAGAAGAAAGAGAATGAAAAAGCTTAAAAGTATTATATTAATATTTGTTGTTAGTATAATGGTAATGTTTATATCATTGCCAGTTTCCGCTGATAATGTTAGTGGGGATTGGGAGTATACGGTTTCAAGTGGAGAAGCTACTCTTACAAAATATAGGGGAAGTAGTCGAACAATTAATATTCCTTCGTCTATAAATGGGTATCCAGTAACTGGGATTGGAAATGAGCTTTTTTACGATTCGAATATAACTTCATTAACGATTCCATCATCGATTGAGTATATTGGTTCAGAGGCATTTGTGAATTGTAAATATTTGACTAATGTAAATTATAATGCAAGAGATTGTGACGTTTATTGTTCTCGTGCACACAATCATACTCCATTTAAAAATGCAGGAAAGTTCAGCAATTCATTAAAAGTTGTTTTTGGCTCTTCGGTTAAAACAATTCCTACAAGTCTCTTTGAAGGTAATGGAGAAAATTATGCTCGTGTTACGGAGGTGATTATACCTAATAACGTGGAGGTAATAGAAAGCTGGACATTTCATAATTGTCAGGAGTTAAGTAAATTGTCTTTGGGAAGTGGAATACTTGAAATTGGAGAGGAAGCATTTGCAGATTGTTCAAAACTTCGTTCTATAACAATTCCTTCTAAAGTAGAATATATTGGTTCTAGGGCGTTTGCAAATTTAAAATATTTAACACAAATTAATTATAATGCAAAGGATTGTAAAGTTTATTATTCTCGTTCACATATGGTATATCATGTATTTATAAATGCAGGAAAATTTAGCAATAATTTAGTAGTAAAATTTGGTTCAGGAGTTAAGCGAGTACCAATATCAATATTTGAGGCTTCTGAAAATAGTTATGCACATATTACAGAAGTTAGTTTGCCTAGCAGTGTATTCGAAATAGGAAGTTTCTCATTTAATAATTGTCGTGACTTGAAAAAAATTACAGTTGCTTCAAAAACGACTAAATTTCCAACAGGTTATGAGGACGCTTTTAAAAATTGTAGTTCCAATCTAGTATTTAGATGTTATAAAGGAAGCACAGCTGCTTCTTATGCATTCAAGCAGGGATTTAAAATATCATATTATGCATCAAAAACAAGTATATCGAAAGCTACTGTAAAACTTTCTACGACGAAATATACATATACTGGTAAAGAGAGAAAACCTACAACTATAGTTGCGATAGGTAAAACGACATTAAAACTGAATAAAGATTATTCGGTGAGTTATAAAAATAATAAATCTGTTGGGACAGCCACAGTTACCATTAAGGGAATAGGAAATTATACGGGAACAATAACAAAAACATTTACAATAGTTCCAAAAGGAACAACAATTTCAAAATTGTCAGCAAAATCAAAGGGATTTACTGTGACCTTGAAGAAACAAAGCACACAGATATCGGGATATCAAGTACAATATTCTACAAGCAGTAAATTTAGCAGTGCAACAACAAATACACTTGGTGGTACAACAAAGACAACAGCTACTTATTCCAAATTAAAAGGTAGTAAGAAATATTATGTAAGAGTAAGAACATACAAAAGTATTTCAGGTAAAAAGTATTACTCAACGTGGTCAGCAGTAAAATCTATAATAACAAAGAAATAAAATATTTGATTAGTAAAAACACAATACATGATTTCACTAGAATCTAGCCAATACACAGCCAAGAGAGGAGGCAGATATATGCCCAGCAAACGATAGAGAGTGGAGCGATTTTTCGATATACTTAGCTTTGCCGCTGGAGCACTGCCCCCGTGCCGTAGGCGCGAGTTTGCGGGAAGCGGTAAAAATCAGCGTATGTTGAAAAATCGTGGGAACGAACGTGTTTGAGGGGTATATATCCGCCGCCTCTCTTAGCGTCTCTCCCCATTCCCTTTTCTCAAAAAAACTTCCCCCTATATCCTGCCATACAGATTCCTTCTACAATATTCCATGAAAGAAAAACCGAATTCAAGTAGCCAAAAACTACACTTCATGATAAAATCAAAATAAATCATACAAAATGACAAGAAAAAAGTATATTATATACAAAATAATTTAGAGTGAAAACTTCTGAAAAAAGTAATTTTTTGTTATAAAGAAATGGATATGGAGGGAGATAAGATGTTAGAAAAGATTATTGAACTCACAAATTTATATATAGATAGTATGCCAAAAAAAGAGAGAAAAAAATATGGGCAGTTTTTTACAAGTATGGAGACTGCAAGGTTTATGGCAAATTTGTATGAAGTTCCGATTAATAAGCAACGAGTAACAGTCTTGGACGCTGGAGCAGGGTCTGGTATATTATCATGTGCTTTTATTGAATGGATAGAGCAATTTGATATAGTAAAAGAAATTGAATTGACCTGTTATGAGAATGATAGAAATGTTTTGGAACTTTTAAAGGAAAATTTGGAGTATTGTAAAAATCATTCAAAGAAAATAGTTAAATATAATATTCAGACAGAAAATTATATTACAAGTCAGTATTTAGATTTCAATTATATGATAGGCGGAAATCCCAACCCGACGAAATATGACTATGTAATTGGGAATCCGCCTTATATGAAGATATCAAAAGGCGCACCAGAAGCGATGACTGTGTCAAAAGTTTGTTATGGCGCACCGAATATGTATTTTATTTTTGCGACTATGGGACTTTTCAATTTGAAAGATAATGGGGAGATGGTTTATATTATTCCTCGTTCGTGGACATCAGGAGCGTATTTTAAACGATTTCGACAGTATTTTCTTACAGAAGGAAAATTAGAATATATTCACCTGTTTGTAAGTCGAGACAAAGTTTTTGATAAAGAAGAGATTTTACAGGAAACTATTATAATCAAAGTTAGAAAAACACGAGTAAGACCAATACAGGTAAAAATTACTTCATCCAAGTCAAACAAAGATTTTGATGAAATAACTTCTTTGACAGTACCATACAATCTTGTTGTTTCTGGCGAAGATTATTATGTATATCTGGTAACAAATGATGATGAGATAGCGGTACTGAAACGGCTACATAAATTTAATCAGACATTGCCTGAAATTGGTGCAAAAATGAAAACAGGATTAACTGTAGATTTCAGAAATCGAGATATTCTTCGTGATGAGGAAGAGGAGGGAGCAATCCCGTTGTTCTATTCTCAACATATAAAGCAGGGGAGAGTGCAGTTCCCCATTCAGAAAGAGCATGAATATATGGTAACAAAACAGCGGGGGCTTATGCAAGATAATAAAAACTATTTATTTGTAAAGAGATTTACGGCAAAAGAAGAACCTCGGAGATTACAATGTGGGATTTATTTGGCGAAGGATTATCCACAGTATGAGAAAATCAGCACCCAAAATAAACTTAACTTTATTGATGGATTGTTGGGAGAAATGTCAGAGTGTTTTGTATATGGCTTGTATGTGCTTTTTAATTCTACGCTATATGATAAGTATTATCGAATTTTAAATGGCTCTACACAGGTAAATTCTACAGAAGTAAATTCTATACCTGTGCCAGACAAAAAAAGTATACAAGAAATGGGAAAGAAGTTAATGAAATCAAAAGATTTGTCGGAAAAAAACTGTAATTTGATTTTGGAGGGATATTGTGGATAAAGTTGAGGAAGCAAGAGAATTTTTAAAAATGGTAGGTATGCCAAAAGCGCAGCAGGCGAATATATGTTGCTATGCATTGCTGGCAATGGCGGGTATTAAGCCAGATATGTCATGGAAGGAAGCAGGGAACGAGTGGATTCGCATTCATGATATTATTCAGTTTTCTAACTCATTTTATGGGACTACTTATGCGGAAAATAGCCGGGAAACATTTCGTAAGCAAGCATTACATAGATTTCGTACTGCTGCTTTAATAGAAGATAATGGAAAGGCAACGAATAGTCCAAATTATAGATACCGACTTACAGAAGAGACATTTAAAATGTTGAAAACATTTCAGTCTGTAGAATGGCAGAAATCATTGAATCTTTTTCTTATGTATCATAATAAGCTGATTGATATTTATGCTTCCAAAAAGAAAATGACAATGATGCCGGTGAAGATTAATGGGGCAGATTTTAAATTTTCGGCAGGGAAACATAATGAACTGCAAAAAGCAATTATTGAAGAGTTTGCGCCGAGGTTTGCACCCAATTCGGAATGTTTGTATATAGGCGATACGATAGAGAAAGATTTAGTAAAGAATATTGATAAGCTGACGGAATTGGGATTTGAAATTACTTTACATGATAAGATGCCAGACGTTGTTTTGTATAGGGCAGATAAAAACTGGATTTACTTTGTAGAAGCGGTTACTTCCGTAGGACCAATGGACCCGAAGAGGATTTTTGAGATTACGGAAATGACAAAGAATGTTGCAGCAGGAAAGATATTTGTTACAGCTTTTGGTGATTTTAAGACCTATAAGAGATTTTCAGAAACATTAGCATGGGAGACGGAAGTGTGGATTGCTGAAATGCCAGAGCATATGATACATTTGAATGGGGATAAGTTTTTGGGACCAAGAAATTAAAAGTATTTAAGCGAAAGGAAAGTAGGGAAAAATGAAAATGCCAAAAATAGAAGGGAGCTTTGCCTATGCCAAAAACAATTTCAATCGGAGCACAAGATTTTGAATATTTACGTATCAGAGATTGCTTTTATATCGATAAAACAAATTTCATCAAAGAATGGTGGGAAAACGAAGATATCGTTACGTTATAATGAATTTTTACAGGCGTTATTTTTAAATGATTTAGAATATATGAATGAGTATATGAACCGAGTGGCAATGGATACCTTTCGTTTCTTTGACGTGGGAGGAAGATACTCCGGTAAAACTGAGCCGGAACGTTTGCCAGAACAAAAATCTTTGTTCTATGACTGCAAAATAGATAGCTTAAGCTTAGGAAAATGTAAGCGGTAAGCGAGTTTATCTGATCTATGACTACAAAATAGATAGCTTAAGAATAGAAAAAGGATATTATAGCGAAAAAGAATGGAAATCATAATACATTTATGATATAATTTCGGGTATGACAATGAGACTAAGAAGGATTGGAGGTAGGTTATGACGAGGTTCAGTGAAAAGGTTCGTGAAATAATACAAAATTCAGGCTATACTATTTATCAAATTGCGAGGCAATCTGGGATGGGAAGGACAAGCCTACATAAAATGATGTCGGGGGACTTAGTGCCGAGCAGAGAATTTATGGAAAAGTTTTATCACTATTTTCGGATGCTTCCAGCAGAGATAGAAGAGTTGGAACTTTTATATACAATTGAGAAAATAGGTCCCGTACATTATGAGAATCGAGTCTATATTCGACAGATTATCGAGGATTTGGCAGGTTACTATAATTTTAGCTCAGAAGTACAAATCAAAGGTCAAACTGAGGAAGAATTAAGTGAGACGAAAGATTTTTTCTCCACATTGGAGTTAATTAGATGGATATTAGAGCAGGAATTTAAAAACCATGAGATTCCGATTTTGTATATGAATTTACCGCTAAGGTCGAGAAAGTTATCGGACTTTATATATCGATTTTTAAAAAAGACTAAAAAAGATTTTCAGGCAAAGCAAATAGTTATGATAAACCAAAATCCTGGAAAATTATCAGATGCCAATTATAATCTGAGGATATTTAATCGTATCCTTCCACTTGTTATGAGCTTTGCGCCAAAATATGAGGTACATACTTGCTATAGTAAATGCGACGAGACTGATAGCTATCCATTTTTATGGCCATTTTATATCATTACTCATAATTATGTCATTATGCTCTCTCACGATGCGACGTCATCTTATGTTCAAAAGAATAAACCGATTATACAAAGATATCAAAGAGAGTTTTTGAAACTTTATGAGAATACAGAATCATTAGTTGAATATTATCAAGATGTTCATATTGCATTTCAAAAATATGCCAATAATTTTTATAAATATGGAATACCGACGTATTCTCTGGAAAATAAGCCTTGTCCACTTATTATGATGACAGAAGAAGAATTTGACCAGCTCGTGGGTGATGCCCCAGAGAAATTTCCAGAATTTTATGAGACATTGAGGAAATATTGTCTTGATGATTATAAGGAGATAGAAAATTCTGCTTATACAACAGTTCAATTTTTCCCGCAGTATGGTATTAAAAACTTTTTAGAAAATAGGACATTTTTCGATAAAACAGGAGTTTTTCCAGGCTCAGTAAGCATAGATACAGCAAAAACGATGCTGGAGGCATATATTGAAAATATTAGAAAATTGCAGATAAATGCAAATATGATTTTAGATTCCAAAATTAAAATACCTGAAAATTTAATGATAGAAGTTTTTGGGCATCAGAGTGTCATATTATTTTTTATTTTAGATGAAAAGAAAATGAGCTTTCTAGAGATTCGAGAGAGTAGTATATGTGAAGCATTTTCCGATTTTTTTGAGTATGTGAAAGAGAGCGATATGTCTGTGAGTACAGAAGACAGTTTGAAATATATTGAAAAAGCAGTAAAATAACACAAAAAGAAAGAATAGTCAGAAAATTTCGGGGGGGGGATTTTGAATTGTATACAAATAGTAAAGAAAACAAAGTTTAAAGTAAAATAATATAAAAAAAAAGTAAATAGATGTTTAAAAGACTAAAAAATCAGTCACAAATTAAATCACATATAGAAAGGGTATCAGAAATATAGTATACTAATATAAATTGTGGGAAAAAGTCTGAACATACATCAGACAAATAAAATTAACAAGAAATGGGGAAAAGATAATGGAATATAGTGATAAGATGATTGGTTTAGGATTCAGTAAGTTTATGATGAAAACAAGAGAGGAGTTTGCCAAAAAGGATAATTCATACCTAGAGCAAGAAAAGAAATGTACAGAAGCAGAAAAAAAGTACGAAGCTCTCACATTGGCAGATAAGGAAAAAGAAATTGTTGAGAAGTACATACAAAAAATAAGAGAATTAGAGCAACAGTATGGTGATATTTCTTATATGGCAGGTATGAGGGATGGAATTATTCTTTTGAGCAATCTTGGACTTCTGAAAATGGATGCCAATATCTTTGACAAAGAGTAAGGGGCAGGAAAAAATTGTTTTTCTAAATAAAAGAGGAGCAGATATGCGGGGGATTTAAAAAGTTTCTTCTGAATATCTGTCCTTTTTTTAGTTTTGGTGGTGGGGATAGACGCTAAGAGAGGGAGGAGATATGTTCTCGAAAAACACGTTCGTTCCCACGGTTTTTCGACATACGCTGATATATGCCGCTTCCCGCAAACTCGCGCCTTTGGCGCTCAGACAGTGCTCCAGCGGCAAAGCTAAGTATATCGAAAAACCGCTCCACTCTCTATCGTTTTTAGAGAACATATCTCCTCCCTCTCTTGGCTGTGTCCTGGCGAAACAATCTAAAATTGCTTTTATAGGGACAACTACTATACAGTTTCAATATAAGTTTTCCTCTTTTTTACTTAATAAAAATTTTATGTTATCGTTCACTTAGATTTCAATTGACATAGAGGGATAAAAACTTTAAAATGATAGAAAAAGTTAGGAGGAGTTAGAATGGATTTTTTTACAAGAGCAATGGATACGTTGGCAGAAGCGGGAAAAGGGGTATCAAAAAAAGCAAGTGAAGTATCAGCAGTGACAAAAGCAAATTTGAAAGTAGTCAATGATGAGAGAGATTTGCAAGATATGTTTCAACAGCTTGGACAGGAATTTTTAGAAAATTATCCGGAGCAAGCGACAGAAATGTTTGCCAATATTGTTGGAAGAATAGAAAAAAAGAAAAAACAGTTAGAGCAAGATAGAGAAGAACTAGCGAGGTTAAAGGGACAAAAGACATGCCCACATTGTGGAGAGATGATTTCAGTGAATGCGAATTACTGTGAGAAATGTGGAAAAAGCACTGTTGTCGTAGAGCAGATAGACGATGAATCACAAGCAGAAAAGGAAGATTTTCAAGGGGTAGAAGAAGAAATTTCAGAAAAAACAGAAAAAATAGATGGAGAAGAAACCCTAGAAAAATCAGAAGAGATAGAAGAGAAGATATGAGATAAAAGCGATATAGAATGAGTGAAGAAAGAAAAGTAAAATATAGCTTCTATAATAAAGAATATAAAAGAGAAAAGCGAAATATAGCTTCTATAAATAGAGAATATAAAAGAGAAAAGAGTAGGAGGAAAAGTTAAGTGACAATAGAGGAGAGAGCGCTAGAAATTATAGAACGCTTAAAAAAGGAGTATCCAGATGCAGACTGTACTTTGGACTATGATGTAAAAGAGGCTTGGAAACTCCTTGTGAGCGTGAGATTAGCTGCTCAATGTACAGATGAGAGAGTAAATAAAATTGTTGTAGGATTATTTGAAAAGTATCCGGATGTGCCTTCATTGGCGGCGGCAGATGTGAATGATATCGAGGCGATTGTGAGACCGTGCGGACTCGGTCCTAGTAAGGCGAGAGATATTAGTGCCTGTATGAAAATGTTACATGAACAATTTCATGATGAAGTCCCCGATAATTTTGATGATTTGCTAAAACTCCCAGGAGTTGGAAGAAAAAGTGCAAATTTAGTCATGGGAGATGTATTTAAAAAGCCAGCGATTGTGACGGATACACACTGCATTCGACTTGTAAACCGCATGGGATTAGTTGACCAGATAACAGACCCCAAAAAAGTGGAGATGGCACTCTGGAAAATTATTCCTCCAGAAGAGGGAAGCGATTTCTGCCATCGCTTAGTCATCCACGGAAGAGCAGTCTGTTCCGCTAGAACAAAGCCATTTTGTGATAAATGTTGTCTTACTGATATTTGTCCAAAGATAAATTTAGATAAAAAGAAGAAGACCAAAAAGACAACGGCAAATAAAAAAAGAACTGACAAATGAAAAAACTAGATTATTTTCAAGAATTCACAGACAAATAACATGATACCAGAGTCAAAAGGTCGGACAAGCTTGCTTGCAAGAGGTTTTTTGAGGATTGTGGGAGCACATTGCGCGGAGCAATTCAGTATCTAAAGAAATCAAAAGACCTTTTGACCCCAACATCATAACATAATAATTCTAAAATTGTTTCGTCGATAAAAAATGACAATATTAAAAATACAAAAAATCATAACATAACAATTCTAAAATCGTTTCGCCAATACCCAGCCAAGAGAGGAGAGAGGTATATGCTCCAAAAACGATAGAGAGTGGAGCGATTTTTCGATATACTTACTTTGCCGCTGGAGCACTGTCTGAGCGCCGAAGGTGCGAGTTTGCGGGAGGCGGCAAAAATCAGCGTATGTCGAAAAATCGTGGGAACGAACGTGTTTTTGGAGCATATACCTCTCTCCTCTCTTAGCGTCTGTCCCCACTATCCTTTACGTCTGTCCCCACTATTCCTAGCATCTATCCCCACCATCTAAAAAACATTACAATACATTTTTCCTTTTCACTTTCACTAACAAAAATCTGCCTGACAATACATAATTTTTCCACCCTGCAATGTTAGCTGAGGGACAATAACTTGATGTCCTTCCAAATAATGTCCTGCGACATCAGTATAAGAAACCTTTTTTTCTTTTAATTTAAAAATAACTAAGTCAGCGACTGTATTGGGACTTACGGAGGCAAGATGCTCCCGCCCAATTAATGTCGCCGGATTTATAGTAACGGTGTTTAACACCGAGGTGAGACTCATTCCCATTTCCAGATATTTACTCATAATGCGAGGAAGACTATGTAGCGGCTGTCTATAAAAATTATTATAATTTATATCAGAGCTAATAATATCTGGATAGAACCCCTGCGCTAATGCTTTTTGGCAGATATCTAAATCATAATTATTGCAGCCATTGCTTGCGTCAAATAAAACACCTCGTTTTTTTGCTTCCCAAATCCCTTCTCGAAGTTTTCCATTTTTATCTAAAATTGTCTCAGTTCCTTTCCCCTGAAATACATGACATAATACATCACCTTTTCTTAACATGCCGCAAAGCTCTTCCAAGTCAAAAGCTGGATTTGTCACATGAACAACTACGTTTTTCCCAGTTTCCTCCGCTAGTTCAACGGTTGCCTTTAATGTCTCTTTGGCTGCGTCTTCGTCAATGATTCCTTTAGATAATCTTGTCTTAAATCCTAAAATATTATCACCGTATTTGCAGACTAATTTTTTGATTTTTTTCTTATCCATATATTTTAATTCAAGGCGCTCGGGATATTGGTCTGTTATCTGTCCTCCGCTTGCTGTCAAGAGTATATTAAAAATCTGCACATCACTATTTGCCATCACTGTATTTTTGTATAGTTCATAGTTTGCTACTCCGCAGCTTCCACCGTCTATCGCCGTTGTTACGCCGCAGGGAAAGGATGCTAAGTCAGGATTTACTCCGTTTTCCGTTCCGTGATTAAAATAATGCACATGATAATCGATAAATCCTGTTGTTATAAAACAGTCCTTAGCGTCAATAACATCATACGATTCTTCGGAAATTTCCGATACAATATTTTCATCTTGAATAAAAATATCTCTTTTCTCTAAAGTTCTACAAATCGGGTCATAGACCGTTCCATTTTCAATTAGAAAAGCACTCATCTTCACACTCCTATTTTTGTTTTGAAATTGCTGTTTCCAGAGAGTTTACAAGTTCATCTCCTAAATCTTCTATTACCATATCTTTTACAATACTTGCTTTTTCTTGGAGTTCTCTATATGTATCTTCATCTAGGCTGATAATTTCACATCCTGCATCCTCACATTGCTTTTTATATTCAGCAATGCTTTTATCTGCTTGTTCATTTGCATAAGTTATCGCTTCGCTTGCACATTCATCTACCATCGCTCTCACATCTTCAGGGAGATTTTGATATAAATCATTATTAGTAAAAAATGTAATAATATGTCCGATATGATTTGTTTCTATGACATATTTTTGTACTTCCTGAATATTATTTGCAATGATATTCATATATGGGTTTTCCTCACCGTCGATAGTGCCTTGTTGAAGCCCCATAAATACTTCCGTAAATTGCATTGGAGTTGCGGACGCCCCAAGTGCATTCCAATAAGCGATATGATATTGATTGGTCATAACACGAATTTTTTGCCCTTTTAAGTCCGAAATATGATGCACTTCTTTGTTTGTTGTCAATTGTCGAAATCCAGCGTCGGAATATCCAAGCATTTGAATATTTCCTTTATGGTTATACTCGTTTAATTCATCTGGAAAATCTCCTTGCAATACCCCTCTCATCTGTTCCACATTTTCAAATAGATTTGGGATATCAAAAATGGCATATTGCGGAACAAAGTCTACGATATCAGTTGTCATACCTGTTCCAAAATCAATAGAGCCGCCAATTACTGCTTCTGTAAATTCCGTTGTATTTCCAAGTTGACCGTCTGTATAAATATCGACTGTAATTTTTCCACCAGATTTCTCGTTGATTAAATCTGCAAATTTCTTCATCATTTTATAGTTGATTGTATTTTCTGACACAGACATCGCTGCAATCCAGTTGTATTCTCCTTCGGCTGGCTCCTGGGATTTACAAGCGGATATGGATACAGTCATACATATGAATAATATTATTGCTATCAGTTTTTTCTTCATTTTTTCTCCTTTCCATAAATAAAAATCTTTCATTTGTCATAGGTGAACCCCCATTACCTTTAAGTGATGGAGAGTGGATTAACCTAAAATTCCTGGTAAGAACATACTAATCTGTGGTATAAATATAATCATAAACAGGGCGATTAAAAATGATATTAAGAATGGAATGGTTGCCTTTGCTAATTTTATAATAGGGATTTTTGTCATACCTGATGCGACAAAAAGGTTAATTCCCATCGGTGGCGTTACCATACCTATTGCTAAATTACAAGTCATAATAATACCAAAGTGAATTGGATCCACTCCTACAGCTGTGGCGATTGGCACCAAAATTGGAGTTAAAATCATAATATTTGGAATATTATCTACAATCATACCGCAGACAAGCATAATTAAATTCATAATCAATAAAATAATAATTTTATTGTCGGAGATAGATATAACGGATGCACTGATAGTTTGTGGGTAGCGAAGTAAGGTCAGACATCTTGCGAAAGCGGTTGCCGCTGCGATAACAAATAAGATGTTGACGTAAGTCTTTGCGCCAGACATGAATACCTTTCCGATATCAGCAATTTTAATAGACTTATACACAAAAATACAGACAAATAATCCATAAAATACACTGATTACCGCAGATTCTGTAGGACTGCAGACACCCGAGTAAATCGTTCCTAAAATAATAATTGGTGTGAGAAGAGCCCAAAAACTCTCTTTTAAAAGAGGTAAAAATCCTTTTGCGCGAATCTCATTATAATTTTTTAATAATTTTTCTTTGTCTTCTCCGTGACATTTACAATATATATAGCTATAGACCATTAAGGAAAATCCAATTAAAATACCTGGAATAATTCCTGCGATAAAAAGTGCAGACGGAGAAGTACTGGATACGGATGAATATACGATATAAGAAATACTAGGCGGGATGATAACGCCTAATCCGCCAGCCACTGTTACGATAGCCGTTGCAAAAATCTTTTCATATCCCATATTAATTAAAAATGGAATTGTCATTGCACCTACAGCTGATACAGTGGCAGGAGAAGAGCCAGAGATTGCCGCATAAAACATACAAGTGACAATAACAGCACAAGGAAAACCAGCCGTTTTATTTCCAATAAAATATGCAAAGAAGTTAAATAATCGCTCAGATAAACCACCTTCCGCCATAATCATACCCGATACCATAAAAAGTGGAACTGCAAGCAGGGTAAAACTATTCATTCCAGAAAACATACTTCTTGCGACGTCCACTGCCTCAAACGGAAAGCGATAATTTAACATACTTGGAAGAATAGACATAATTCCAAATACTCCGCCTACTGGAACTGCGATAATGAGTAAAACTGCTAAAATAATAAAAAATAATCCAATTGCCATATAAATCCTCCTATTCTTCGTCGGTAAGTTTTTTATTTAGTATCGTTTTAATAATAACTTGAATATACCTGAGAAGACCAAGTATAATTGCGAAAGTCATTGCTCCGTACAGCCAATAAAGCGGGATGCGAAGAGCGGGACTTGCCTGTCCAATTCTCTGTGCGTTTTGCGTCATTTGTACGCATCCTTGCGCTATCCAAAATAAAAATACGACCATGATACAATTACAAATGATACCTAAAATTTTTCTTATATTTTCAGGTAAAAGTGTGACAAAAGTATCTACTTTAATACTTGTATTTAACCGGATTGCACATGGCAGGCTAAAAAAAGCTGATAATGCGAGACAGTAGCAGCATACTTCATCCGACCAACTTAAGGCATGTTGCATACAATATCTCATAAATACATTTGTAATGGATAGGACACTCATGATAGCTAATAAAATTGACAGAATGAGAAGCTCAAAATTTTTGTCGAGCCATTTTAAAGTTTTCATTTTTTCTTTCTCCTTTTCTTTTTTCTTATTTCGTATTTGCTATTGTATTTTTATTATAATCCATATATACTTAAGAAGTAAACTTACTAGTTTTTCTATTTGATAGTAGAAAAACTTCTATCAAATAGAGATTGATTTATAATAGGAGCTTAGTACAGAGAAAAGAGGGAAATTATGGATTTAAGACAATTAAAATATATTGTTGCAATTGCGGATATGAAAAATATTTCCAAAGCTGCGGACTCTCTCTATATTAGTCAATCTGGATTGAATCAGCAGTTGATTAAGCTGGAAAAGGAGCTTGGTATGCAACTTTTTTGGAGGAATAAACATCATTTACATTTGACACAGGCGGGAGAAATTTATGTGCGGAATGCGAGAAGGATTTTGCAGATTCAAAAAAATACTTATACAGAGTTGAATGAATTAAAAGAAAATTATATCGGAAATATTAGGCTTGGTTTGACGCCAGAACATGGTATAGATTTATTTACCTCTATCTTGCCTGATTTTAATAAAAGATATCCAGGTATCACTTTTGAATTAAAGGAGGCTATTGTAAAAGTACAGCAGGAACTTATTTTGAATGGGACGATAGATTTTGGAATTATAATGGATAAGAAACCTATGGAAGAGGGGCTGTCGTATATTCCGCTTTATGAAGAAGAATTGGTTCTTGGAGTTCCGAAAACACATCCTATTGCGGAAGCTTCGTCCTATGCGAATGGTTCTCTCGATGTATTAAGCCTTGACTTATTTCGGGAGGAAAAATTTTCGCTTATTTTTTCAAAATCTACGATGAGGGCGGTGATAGATCCCCTTTTTGAACAGGCGGGATTTGCCCCTCAGATTTTGTTTGAAACTTCTATGAATTATGCTCTCATTAATATGGTTGAAGCGGGGCTTTGCTGTACCATTATTCCTGAGTCGAGAGCGTTGAAGCGGTTTTATAAGAAAAATATAAAGTGGTTTTATCTGGATACACATCCAACTTGGACGGTTTATGTTGTGCATAAGAAGGGGGAACGATTGAATAAGGCACTTTTGTATTTTATTGAGTTGGCGAGTGAATATGGGAGGAAGCAGGAGAAGGAGTGAGGTTGTTTGTATAAGTAATTAAAAAGAAAAAGAGTCCTAAGGGAAGACTCTTTTTCTGTAAAAATGTTTGTATCAATAAGGAATTGCATTGTATTTTATGCCTTCATAAAGAAAGGCAATATAGCTATATAAAAAGAAAGGTTAAAAGTTTGTATATTTCATTAAGAAAATAATACCGCCATATAATCCTACAAATAGCCCAATGTAAAGAGGAAGAGCGAAGATGGTTAAAGCGTGCTGCCCTATAAATCCTGCACCTAATACCGAGCAAAAGAGAAATTCTGCGATAAAGCCAAAGCATGTGAAACATACAATATGGAGAAATAGAAAAAGTTTTACTTTCCATTGTCCTTGTACAGATGTATCTATAAAGTTCCATAAATATTTCGTCATTAAAATCACCTCTTTTTATTTCGTAAGTGTTCTCAAAATCCTCTTACCATTTATATAATATAGTATATCGGTGAAATATATAGAATATATGATGTTTTTGTAAAAGATATGTTAAAAAATTGAGGATTATGGGAGCATATTGTGCGGAGCAGTCTGGTATTAAAGAGGTCAAAAGAATTTTTGACCTCAATAGCGTAAAATTTTTGTTAGTTGGAGTATTTTGGTGTGGAGAGGGGTGGACGCTAAGGGAGGAATAGGAGGGGGAATGGGGACAGACGCTAGGAGAGGAATAAGAGGGTGAAATGGAGATAGACGCTAAGAGAGGAATAAGAGGGTGAAATGAGGATAGACGCTAAGAGAGGAATAAGAGGGTGAAATGAGGGCAGACGCTAAGAGAGGAATAAGAGGGTGAAATGAGGGCAGACGCTAAGAGAGGAGGCAGGTATATGCCCCTCAAACACGTTCGTTCCCACGATTTTTCGACATACGCTGATTTTTGCCGCCTCCCGCAAACTCGCAGCTATGCTGCTCAGACAGTGCTCCAGCGGCAAAGCTAAGTATATCGAAAAATCGCTCCACTCTCTATCGTTTGCTGGGCATATACCTGCCTCCTCTCTTGGCTGGGTATTGGAAAAACATTAGATATTAAGAATTATGAATGGTACCAGACAATCAAAAGGTGGCTGGGCGGTATTGGAAAAACATTAGATATTAAGAATTTACAAAGGAAGTGTGGAGATAAGA
>JAUUSJ010000023.1 GCA_030841965.1 Blautia sp. | reverse complement strand
AAATCAGCGTATGTCGAAAAACCGTGGGAACGAACGTGTTTTTAGAGGACATATCGACGGATTCTCTTTGCGTCTAATTTCATTGTACTAACCTACAGAAATTTGTATATTTTATTTGAAAATCTTTTTTTATTTTTCGACAATCTCATTTATTTTTTACTAATCCTCCCAAGGACGAATACGATATGTCACTCCTAAGTCATCACAAATTTTCTGACATTGCTTTTCTTCTTCGGCAGTGATTGTCGTGGCGACTGTCGATAGAACGACATTTGACACATATTTTTTAGCTTCTTTTGCAAATGCGAGCATGGCGTCAAAAGATTGTTCACCGAATTTACTGCGGACGATTTTATGATATTCCTCAGCGTTTGGAGTGTTTAAGCTGATGGAAATTGTGTCGATAAGCCCCTCAAGCTCAGGGGTGATATCTCTTCCATTTATAAGATTTCCAAGACCGTTTGTGTTGATACGAATTGGGTTTTGGAAATGTTCTTTTATATATTTCGCTACCTGAATGAGAACAGGGAAGGCTTCTGTAGGTTCGCCAAATCCGCAAAATACGATTTCTTTATATTGGCTGACATCTATTTTCTTGAATTCTTCGATTACTTCCTCAAAACTAGGTTCGTGCTCAAGCCAGAGTACACCAGAATCATCCATATGGTCTCTCGTCTGTCTCAGACAGAAAGTACAGGCACATGGACATTTATTTGTTAAATTGACGTATAAATTATTGTGAACCTTATATAAAATTGTTTGCATTCTTTTCATTGTTCTTTTTCCCTCCTAATAATATCAAACATTAAATGATTCATTTTTAAGGTCTTTTATAATGTTTTGATTTTTTAATGTAGTTTATCGAGAACTTCTTCAAAGCATACTCCGTCTGTTAGTGGAATGTCAAGCTCAACTGATTTTAAAATACATTTTTTTATAAAATTAGAAGCTTTTTTGACAGATTTATCAAAGGGAACCCCATTCACTGCATCGGCGGCAATGATGGAAGAAAAGATATCACCTGTGCCGGAGCGCTGTGTTCCAACCTTATGCGTGCGAAGAACTCTTTCTTTTTTGCCCTCCTCATAACAATAATTAGCGATAAAGCTTCGTTGTATGATACCTGTGACTACAATCTTTTTTGGACCTTGTTTGGCTAATTTCTTTGCCATTTTTCTGATATCAGCGATTTTCCATTTTTCTTTATACGGTGTGTCTGTGAGAATGCAGAGTTCTGTCAAATTTGGCGTAATAATATCGGCATATTTGACAAGTTTTTTCATCGCTTGACACATTTCCTTCGTATAAGTAGGGTAGGGCTTTCCGTAGTCACCCATGACAGGGTCTACGATAATTAGAGTTTCCTCTGTCTTAAATTGTTTAAAAAAACTTTCTACAATTTCAATCTGCTCTTTAGAGCCTAAAAATCCTGTGCAGATTCCGTGAAAACGCAAATCTAATTTTTTCCATTCTTCTATATAGGGAGCCATCTTATCCGTGTAGTCGTCAAAAAAGAAGCTGGAAAATCCAGTGTGGTTCGATAAAATCGAGGTTGGTACTGGGCAGCACTGGACTTTTAGCATGGAAATAATCGGAAGAGCCACTGCCAAAGAGCAACGACCAAATCCGGTAAAATCGTTAATAACTGCAATTTTTTTTTGATGATTATGTGCGGTTGCCATAATAATAATCCTCTCTATTAGTTCTAGTTAAAATAATTAAAAATTGTTTTCGATTAATATTGTCGAATAATGAAAAAACATTTTTAATATCGTTGATAAAAATTTAGCTTTTATACTCATGCTATCATAAGCGAAAACTGCCCTAATTAAAATATCCAGTTTTCGGTGAATTAATGGTGCCAGCTGTTTTGATTTGAGTGAGAGTTCCGATATTTTTTCTTTATTTCCATAATATAATCTATTTTCTATGTCTCCCATTTAGTCTCCATACCATATAATTCATATTGGATTCTGGTATTATTGTAATTTATTTTCTCCGAACAAGATAAAATTCGTGGGAATGAACGTGTCTGCGTGGCATATATCTGTTTCTTCTCTTAGCGTCTCTTTCTATTCTCTCCTTTATCAAATCTTTAAAAACAACTTTATAACCCCAACATTTGGACAAAAATCTCCAACATTATATTATGGAAAATCCTTCTTTTTTTGCTATACTAAAAAATATAAAATTCAGATTGAATTATTTAAAAACCGATTTATTTTTTAATTGCACAATTTTAAACAACCAAGAAGTAATGAAGAGACAATGAGAAAGCAACAAAAGAAGTAATAATTAATTAAGAAGTAACGAAAAAAGCAGCCAAAGAAGTGATGAAAAGGCAATTTAAAACCAATGAAAGAAACAATGAAGGAGGTAACTTACAATGAGCATTTTATTTCATGAAAAAAGCAAAACATTTCACTTAACAAACGGTCAGATTAGTTATATTTTCAAAGTAGTAAGAAGCGGAGAATTAGGTCAGCTATATTTTGGAAAAGCACTAAGAGATAAAGAAAATTTCGATACCCTCATAGAATTTGCCTCAAGGTCCATGACGGTATGCCCATATGATGAGGATATGTCATACTCAAGAGACTATATTAAACAAGAATATCCTTGCTACGGAACTGGAGATATGCAATATCCAGCTTTTGAGATTAAGCAAAAAAATGGAAGCCATATCACAGAATTTGTCTACAAAGAACATAAAATTTACGCAGGAAAACCAAAGTTGGAAAATCTCCCAGCGACTTACGTGGAAGATGATAGCGAGGCAACTACTATTGAGATAACATTAGAAGATAAAGTCATTCAGACAGAAATCATCTTAACCTATACGATTTATGAGAATCTTCCAGTTATCACAAGAAATGCCAAATTCATCCATAATGGAGAGGAATCCATCATCTTAGACCGTGCGATGAGCATGAGCTTAGACCTTCCAGATATGGATTATGAGATGATTGAGCTCACAGGAGCCTGGGCTAGAGAGCGCCATATCAAGACGAGAAAACTAGACCACGGCGTAAGTTCCATCTACAGTCTAAGAGGATGCAGCAGCCATAATTATAACCCATTCCTCGCTCTAAAGAGAGAAAATACAACAGAATTTTCCGGTGAAGTTATGGGAATGAGCCTTGTATACAGTGGAAACTTCCTGGCACAGGTAGACGTCGATACTTATGATGTGACAAGATGGATGATTGGAATTCACCCAGACGGATTTTCCTGGAAATTAAATAAGGGAGAATCCTTCCAGACTCCAGAGGCAGTACTAGTTTACTCTGACCAGGGATTAAACGGCATGAGTCAGACATTCCATACCTTATATCGCTCCCGTCTCGCAAGAGGAGAGTGGAGAGATAAAGTACGTCCAATTCTCATCAATAACTGGGAGGGAACTTATTTTGGCTTCACCCAGGAGAAACTTTTAGAGATGGCGAGACAGTCAAAAGAGCTCGGAATTGAACTCTTTGTCTTAGATGACGGATGGTTCGGAAAGAGAACGGATGACCATAAGGGACTCGGAGATTGGTATCCAAATATGGAAAAACTCCCAGAGGGAATCACCGGACTCGCCAAGAAGATAGAGGAGATTGGTCTAAAGTTCGGTCTTTGGTTTGAGCCAGAGATGGTAAATGAGGACAGTGATTTATACCGCGCACATCCAGACTACGTCCTAAAAACGCCAAATCGAAAAATGTCCTACGGTCGTCACCAGTTTGTGCTTGATTTCTCAAGAGAAGAAGTAGTAGACTGCATTTACAATATGATGGAAAAAGTATTAGAGGAAGCCCCAATTTCCTATGTAAAATGGGATATGAATCGTTGCATGTCAGAAGTATACTCCGCAGTACTTCCAGCAGACGAGCAAGGCAAGGTATTCCATAAATACATCCTAGGAGTATATCGTTTATACGAAAAACTCACAGCGAAATTCCCATATATTTTATTTGAATCCTGCGCAAGCGGCGGAGCGAGATTTGACCCAGGTCTACTCTATTATGCGCCACAGTGCTGGACTTCCGACGATTCCGACGCCGTGGAGCGTATGAAGATTCAGTATGGTACTTCTCTTGTCTACCCAGTCAGCAGTATGGGAGCCCACGTATCCGCAGTGCCAAATCATCAAGTTTTCCGTAATACACCGATTAGCACGAGAGCCAATATGGCGTATTTTGGAACCTTTGGCTATGAGCTTGATGTGACGAAGATGCCAGAGGAAGAAAAAGAGATAATGAGAGAGCAGATTGCATTTATGAAAGAGCATAGACAGCTTCTCCAATTTGGAACATTCTATCGCCTAAAGAGTCCATTTGAGGGAAATGTAATGGCGTGGATGGTTGTATCCGAGGATAAAAAAGAAGCGATTGTCGGATATTACCGTGTGCTTCAGACCGTGAATGCTCCGTTTGAGAGAATTAAACTCGAGGGACTCGATGCGGACCTCTCTTATCATGTATCTATTCTTGAGGAGGATATATACGGAGACGAGTTAATGCTTGCAGGCTTAAAGACAACGGATAAATTTGATCCAAACTTTGACTTTATGGGAACACATGGAATGAAGCTTGGAGATTATCACTCTAAAATTTATCTGTTAAAAGCAAATGAGAGATAGAATTATGCTCTGCCTAGAAGGATAAGGAAAAGGGTTTGAGATTATAGTTTTATTTGTATTTATGTTTTAATTTGCAGTTGTTTTGTAGGAATGGAATATTTAGAATTAGGTAAAAATGGAGGTGGGGAAAAAGCGGCGAATGTAAGAGAGTGGGAATAGACGCAAAGAGAGACCGATATGTCCTGTGAAAACACGTTCGTTCCCACGGTTTTTCGACATACGCTGATATATGCCGCTTCCCGCAAACTCGCAGCTACGCTGCTCAGACAGTGCTCCAGCGGCAAAGCTAAGTATATCGAAAAACCGCTCCACTCTCTATCGTTTTCACAGGACATATCGGTCTCTCTTTGCTGTGTATTGGTGAAATAATTTAAGAATGCGCTTTTCTTGAGTTAAAAATTTGAAGATTTGATGAGGTGTCGGAAAATAGATTTTTGAAGTAATATGATATTAGAGACGAAAGGTATTTTGTCCCTTTGATATCAAATTGTTTCTCACGTCGCTCCCCAATTCTTAAAAACATTTTTAATTTGCTCATTTTTCTTTGAAAAACGGCTATTTATTCATATTTTTGGCGGGTCTCATGGAGCTGATTATTCAAAAAGCGGTGGAGCTTGGAGCAGCGAGAATTGTCCCTGTAAAGTAAAAAAACCTCTTGCAAGCAAGCTCGCATCGGATTTTATACCTTTTGACCTTGGTATCATGGAATACCATTATATTATTAACTGGATATTAGGTTCTACAAAGAAGTCTTTTCGTAGAAAAATAGTTAGGACAAAATGTTAATAAAGAAAAACAGAATTTGAATATACTATTTGGTAGAAATACAGAAATAGTTGATAATATAGTCGTTGAACTGTTTAGCTATATAAGTTATTATTCCATCCAATAAAAAAACATAATTTGAAGTTTGCAAATGAGGTATGATTACTGCACTGTATAATGCTATTGTTGGCAAAACTATGAAATTGTTTATGGAATTAGTCAAATATGGTTAGATTTAGATAATTTTAGAATTGTGACCGTAATTTATTTGAATAATTACGGTTGCTTCAAAGAGTTATTAACTTTTGACTGTAATTATATTTTATAATTACGGTTGTTTCAAAGAGTTTTTAGATTTCGACCGTAATTATGTTTTATAATTACGGCTGTTTTAAAGAGTTTTTAAATTTCGACCGTAATTATGTTTTATAATTACGGCTATTTCAAAGAGTTATTAACTTGTGACCGTAATTATATTTTATAATTACGGTTGTTCCAAAGAATTTTTACTTTTCAACCGCAGTAGTAGTTATTTTGAATAATAACATTAAGCCTTCAAATTTAAACACTTCAATACATTAATGTGAATTACTCAGCAACAAGTTACCGAGAATTCCCGCTCTAAATTCTTAAAATGTTTCTCCAATACACAGCCGAGAGAGCCCGTTGATATATGCTCAGAAAACGATAGAGAGTGGAGCGATTTTTCGATATGCTTAGCTTTGCCGCTGGAGCACTGTTTGAGTGCCGTAGGCACGAGTTTGCGGGAGGCGGCAAAAATCAGCGCATGTCGAAAAATCGTGGGAACGAACGTGTTTTCAGAGCATATATCAACGGGCTCTCTCGGCGTCTATCCCCAACTCCAATTTTCCAACACTCTCAGCGCTTATCCCCAACTCTAATCTTCCAGCACTTTCAGCATCTGCCCTCATTCCTCAGTCTCTCCACTCTTTTAGTATCTGCCCCATCCTCATCAAATCCCCCATCAAACTTAATTCTACTTTTCATTTTGCAATCCCCTTTTTTATGCTATACTAAGACTCAGATACCGAGAGCAAAAGGAGAATCGTAAAATCCCCTCTCTTTTTTGCATCCGATATCAATTCGACAGAAGGGAGCAAGATAGTGAAATTTTATCCTACAAATAACTTTTTTTCAAAATCAGAGATTATTTTATCCAATAATCTATTTACAGATATCTACCCCCTCTCCTACGGAAAACAACAATGCGAGCCGCTCTATTCTTTTGGACCAGCCGTGAGAGAATATTATCTCTTGCATTACTGTGTGGAGGGACGAGGTGTATTTTTTGCGAACGACTGTAAGTATGAGATTGAGAGAGGACAGGGATTTTTAATCTGTCCAAATGATTTAACATTTTACCAGGCGGATAAAGAAAATCCATGGTTCTATATATGGACTGCAGTTGGAGGAACTGCCGTCGAAAAGTATTTAAAACTGATGGAGCTATCCAGAGAAAACCCAATTTTCTCTTACTCAAACCCAGAAGTTTTACTATCGTATATTGACGATATGCTTTTACATCATACTTTAAGCTATAGCAATGAGATGTACACAGAGGGAGTATTAATGAAGATGCTTTCCTGCTTAATTGACGAGGCGAGCGATTCCCTTGGCAGGAGCAAACAGTTTCACGACGTCTATGTCTCGAAGGCGATTTCATATATTGAGACACATTATCAGGAGCCAATTTCCGTGCAGGATATCGCAGATTATTTGTCATTAAACCGCAGCTATTTGACGGAGCTATTTTTAAAAACCGTACATCTATCTCCACAGCAATTCCTTGTAAAGTTTCGCATTACGAAAGCAGAGACATTGCTTCTCTCGACGGATTTGCCGATTAAGACAATTGCGTATTCCTGTGGATATTCCAATGAATTTTCTTTTTCAAAGGCATTTAAAAAGGTGATGAAGGATAGTCCGGGACATTATAGAAAAATACAGAGGGAGGAGAAATAGGATGAGTATAATGAGAAAACGAGAATTAGTTTTTTGTTTTTTATTGATGGCGGCAGTTTTATGCCTCGGAGGATGTAAAAATGATAAGGATGATTTGACAAGTCAGGTGGAGAATTTAGAGGAGAGAGTAAGTGACTTGGACGAACAAAAGAAGAAAGATGAAGAGGAGCAAAAGGCGATAGAGGAGGCGAAGAAAAAGGCAAGTGAGCAGGCAAAGAAGGAAGAGGAAGAAAAGAATGATTTGGTAGGTCTGCGTTCGCTTAGGAGTAGATTAATCTCGATAGAAAAGAAGGTCGCAAAACTCGATGACTCGAGTACAGATACAGAGGATGAGGAGGAGTATGCCAAACTGGATGAACAGGTTGCATCTTTAAAAGAAAAGTTTTATGATGCGAGGGATGAATTAGAACAGCTTTATAGTAAAGCAAAACATGAGTCATATAAAAAAAAGATAAAGAATCAGCAGGAGGAATATAAAAAATTAGAAGAAAGGTTGAATACAGTCGAGGAAAAATTAGAAAATAGATAGAAGAAAGTTAAAAAATTTACCATGAATTGCCATTTTTCTAGTTGCATACTCATAATAGAATGGTTATAATGGAGGAAGAAAATAATAGGATTTAGCTTGACAAAGAAAATAAGCTGATATATACTTTGATTGTCAAACTAATCCGAAATAATAAAAATATTCATATATAAAAGGAGAATGAAGATATGTTAGAAAAAATGAAAGAGATTATTGCAGAACAGTTAAACGTGGATGAGAGTGAGATTGAGTTAGAAACTTCTTTCAAAGATGATTTGGGAGCTGACTCTCTTGACTTATTTGAGTTAGTTATGTCTTTAGAGGAGGAGTATGATATTGAGATTCCTTCTGATGACTTAAATGAGTTAAACACAGTAGAAGATGTTATTAATTATTTAAAAGATAAAGGTATCGAGGCGTAGTTAGATGGAGACGAGAGTAAGTAAATTGCTTGGAACTGTATATCCAGTGATACAGGGCGGCATGGCGTGGGTGGCAGAGCACCATCTGGCAGCCGCAGTTTCAAATGCTGGCGGATTAGGAATTATCGCAGCTGGTGGCGCACCGACTGAGACTGTGCGACAGGAGATTAGAGAGCTGAAAAAATTGACAGATAAGCCATTTGGAGTCAATATTATGTTGATGAATCCAAATGCAGAGGAGCTTGCGAATATGCTTGTGGAAGAGAAAGTTCCAATCGTGACGACGGGAGCTGGAAGTCCAGAGCCTTTTATGAAGATGTGGAAGGAAGCAGGTATGAAGGTGATTCCGGTCGTTGCCTCTGTGGCATTGGCAAGGCGTATGGAGAAATACGGTGCCGATGCAGTTGTGGCAGAAGGCTCAGAGGCGGGAGGACATATCGGCGAGTTGACAACGATGGTGCTTGTACCTCAAGTTGTGGATGCGGTGAGCATCCCGGTTATTGCGGCGGGCGGAGTGGCAGACGGCAGAGGAATGGCCGCAGCGATGATGCTTGGAGCAGAGGGAGTGCAGGTTGGAACAAGATTTGTTGCCTCCAAGGAATGCATTTGTCATGCAAACTACAAAGAAAAGGTAATAAAGGCGAGAGATATCGACACTGTAGTGACAGGAAGGTCGACAGGACATCCAATTCGCGTGCTTCGCAATCAGATGACGAGAGAATATCTTAAGATGGAGAAAGAGGGCAAGAGCTCGGAGGAATTAGAGCTTTTAACTCTTGGCTCTTTGAGGAAGGCCGTTGTGGAGGGCGACGTAAAAGCAGGCTCTTTTATGGCGGGACAGTCCGCTGGTCTGGTAAAGGAAGAACAATCCTGTAAGGATATTATCGAGGATATTGTGACAAAAGCAGAGTCTTTACTTACATCGAAATCATTTTAGCAGGGAAACTTATCTCTCATGTGAGAAGAAGGCATGAGAGATAAGTGAAATCTAGAGATAGAATCCACAGGCAAGATAAGATGATTTTGATAAGCAAGAGGAATTTTGTACATCCAAGAAAACAGTGACAATAAAATAAAAAAGAAGAGATAAGAGTAGAATGTGAGAGGCATTCTATATATTTTTAAACAAAAATACTTTGATATACAAAATATTTGAGAATAAAAATAAAAGTGAGGTATCATAAAAAATATGAGTAAAATAGCATTTATATTCCCTGGACAGGGAGCACAGTATATTGGAATGG
The DNA here is from genome assembly GCA_030841965.1 of Blautia sp. Classification (GTDB taxonomy): domain Bacteria; phylum Bacillota; class Clostridia; order Lachnospirales; family Lachnospiraceae; genus JAUUSJ01. The sequence goes on along the minus strand of JAUUSJ010000023.1, from coordinate 27,293 downwards.
CAAAGGATTTCTATGAGCAGTTTGAGGAAAGCAAGGCTGTCTTTAAAAAGGCAAGTCAGGTATTAGACTTGGACATGGAGTCGCTTTGTTTTGAGGAAAATGAATTATTGGACCAGACAGAATACACACAGGCGGCGATGGTCACAGCGAGTGTTGCTATCTTAACAGAGATAGAAAAAAGAGGAATTCGACCAGATGTGACAGCGGGTCTAAGTCTTGGCGAGTACTGTGCTTTGGTGGCGAGTAAGGCAATGAGCTTTGAGGATGCCGTGAAGGTCGTAAGACAGAGAGGAATTTTAATGCAGAATACGGTACCTCTCGGTGAAGGAGCGATGGCGGCTGTCTTGGGTATGAAGGCAGAAGAGATTGAGGCAGTATGTGAGCAATTCGACGGAGTCCAGATTGCAAACTATAATTGCCCAGGACAGATTGTCATCACTGGAAAAAGTGGACAGATTGAGGAGGCCTCCAAGGCATTAAAAGAAGCTGGGGCGAGAAGAGTTTTACCGTTAAAGGTAAGTGGACCATTCCACTCCACAATGCTAAAACCAGCTGGAGAGAGCCTAGGTGAGGTTTTAAGAGAGGTTGAGGTAAATACACCTGTGATTCCATATGTCTCCAATACGACGGCAGCTTATGTGACAAAGAAAGAGGAGATAAAGCCATTATTAGAGAGACAGGTGTACAGCTCTGTTCGATGGCAGCAGGGAATTGAAGCGATGCTGGAAGACGGAGTAGATACCTTTATCGAAATTGGACCTGGAAAGACATTGACAGGATTTATGAGGAAAATAAACCGCAAAGTAAAAGCGATTAATATAGAAAAAGTAGAAGATTTGAAAAAGCTTGAGGAGGTGGAAGTATGTTAGAGGGAAAGATTGCCATCGTGACAGGAGCGAGCAGGGGAATCGGAAGACAGATTGCCCTCACACTCGCCTCCTACGGAGCAAATATTGTAGTAAACTACCGCGGCTCTGAGGAGAGTGCGACGAAAGTTGCAAAAGAGATAGAGGCGATGGGAAGAGAAGTTCTTTTATACCAGGGAAATGTGGCAGATATGGATGCCATGAAGGAGATGGTAAAAGAGACGACAAAGAAATTTGGTCGGATTGATATTCTAGTAAATAATGCTGGAATTACAAAAGACAATCTTCTCATGGCGATGAAGGAGGAAGAATTTGACCAAGTTCTCGATGTGAATTTAAAGGGAAGCTTTATCTGCATGAAGCAGGTAATCCGCACGATGATGAAGCAAAGATATGGAAGAATTATCAACCTATCTTCCGTATCTGGAAGAATGGGAAATGCAGGTCAGGTAAACTATAGCGCATCCAAGGCAGGCGTCATCGGAATGACGAAATCCCTCGCCAGAGAAGTCGGAAGCAGAGGAATCACAGTAAACGCAGTGGCACCTGGCTTTATCGACACGGATATGACCGCAGTATTAAAAGATGATGTAAAAGAAGCAATCATGGCTGGAATCCCACTAAAAAGAGAAGGAAAGCCAGAAGACATCGCAGAGGCAGTCGCATTCTTAGCCTCAGACAAGGCATCCTACATCACCGGTCAAGTCCTAAGCGTAGACGGCGGGATGTACATGTGATTCCATTGAGCAGTGCAGAAAAAAAGGAAAATCAGAAGTTAGAGGTAAAATTATGAATAGAGTAGTAGTAACAGGAATGGGTGTGATAAGCCCTATCGGAAATGATGTGGAAACCTACTGGAATAGTGTAAAAGCTGGAAAAGTAGGAATTGATAAAATTACAAAATTTGATACGACAGAGTATAAGGCAAAAGTAGCGGCAGAAGTAAAGGATTTTAATCCAAAAGAATATATGGACCCAAAATCAGCCAGAAGAATGGCAGAGTTTTGTCAGTATGCGGTCGCTGCGACAAAGCAGGCATTAGACCAGTCTGGACTTGATTTGGAAAAAGAAGATGTGACAAGAATTGGAGTTTGCGTTGGTTCTGGAATCGGTGGTCTCTCTATTATGGAAAAGGAAGAGAAGAAGCTTTTAGAAAAAGGACCAAAGAGAATCGCTCCGTTGATGGTTCCAATGATGATTTCTAATATGGCAGCAGGAAATATTTCCATTCAATTTGGCTTAAAGGGAAAATGCACGAATATAGTGACAGCATGTGCGACTGGTACAGATTCCATCGGTGATGCCTATAGAAGTATTCAGTGCGGTGATGCGGATGTCATGGTGGCAGGAGGAACAGAATCTTGTATTACACCACTTGGAGTTGCAGGTTTCTCTGCTTTGACTGCACTTAGTACATCGGAAGACCCACTTCGCGCGTCGATTCCATTTGATAAAGAGAGAGATGGATTTGTCATGGGCGAGGGTTCAGGAATTGTTATCTTAGAGTCACTGGAACACGCTTTAGAGCGTGGCGCTCATATTTTGGCAGAGGTTGTGGGATACGGTGCGACGTCAGATGCCTTCCATATTACTTCTCCTGCTGAGGATGGAGAGGGCGCAGCGAGAGCGATGGAGCTTGCCATTAAGGAAGCTGGAATTTGCCCAAATCAGGTAGAGTATATTAACGCACACGGAACAGGTACGCATCATAATGATTTATTTGAGACGATGGCGATTAAAAAAGTATTCGGTGAGGACGCCTATAAAGTAAATATAAGCTCCACAAAATCTATGATTGGTCACGCACTCGGAGCGGCAGGAGCACTTGAGTTTATCGTCTGCGTGAAATCCGTGATGGAAAACTTTATTCATCAGACAGCTGGTTATCAGATTCCAGACGAGGAATGTGATTTGAATTATACAAAAGAGCCGATAGAGAGAGAAGTAAACTATGCCCTTAGTAATTCTCTCGGATTTGGTGGACATAATGGCAGTCTTCTCGTAAAGAAGAGTAATATATAAAAGGAAAAGTTTTATAGAAGGAAAAATTGGAAAAATAAGAATGAGAGGAGTGGATAAAATGAAGGTGACAATGGATGATGTATTAAACTTGATTGAGACAGTATCTGACTCAAATTTGACAAAATTTCAGTTTGAGGATGAGGACTTCTCGATATCTATGGCTTCTTCTAAGAAGAGAAGAAAAATTAAAAAGATAGAGTTCAATCAAGAGGAAAATAAAAACACTCAAAAAAGCGAGATAGAACAAGTTTATTCTGAAGATAAGATAAAGAAAGAAGAAAAAGAGGAAAAGGATGTAAAAGCTGAGGAGCTTTCTAGTTCTCTGGAAGAAAAAGGTGAGGAAAGAGAGGGGAAAATCATTTACTCTCCTTTAGTTGGAACCTTTTATAGCGCCAAGGAAGAGGGCGCAGAACCTTTTGTGAAAGTCGGAGATACTGTGAAAAAAGGTCAGGTAATCGGAATTATCGAGGCGATGAAGTTGATGAACGAGGTGGAGAGTGAGTACGATGGAATTGTCTCAGAGATTCTAGTAAAAAACGAAGAGATGGTAGAATATAATCAACCTTTAGTTTGTATAACAGAAAAATAGATTTCATATTAATTGGAGTTTTGGAAGGTTGATACGAAGCTTGTGGAGGATAGAGATAGATGGTTTTAGATAGTAAACAAATTCAAGAAATTATTCCTCATCGCAGTCCATTTTTGTTAATAGACCGAATTGATGAGCTGGAAATAGGAAAAAGAGCAGTTGGAAGAAAATGTGTCAGCTTTAATGAACCTTATTTTGCGGGACATTTTCCAGGAGAGCCAGTGATGCCGGGAGTTCTCATTATTGAGGCGTTGGCACAAGTCGGCGCGGTATGTTGTCTTGCCGATGAGAAGAATAAGGGGAAAATTGCCTTTTTTGGTGGAATTAATAAAGCGAAATTTAGACAAAAAGTTGTGCCAGGAGATGTATTAAAGCTTGAGGTAGAGATGATTAAGGTGAAAGGTCCAGTCGGCATTGGAAAAGCGACAGCCTATGTGGAGGATAAGGTTGTGGCGTCTGCAGAGCTCACCTTTGCGATTAGCTAGTAGGAAATGGCGAGGTAGAAGAGATGTTTAAGAAAATATTGATTGCGAATCGAGGAGAGATTGCCGTTCGTATTATCCGCGCCTGCCGGGAGATGGGAATTGAGACAGTGGCAGTCTACTCAACGATTGATAAAGATGCCATTCACACAAAACTTGCGGACGAGGCAGTCTGTATCGGACCCGCCCCAAGTAAAGATAGCTATCTAAATATGGAACAGATTATCAGTGCGACTTTGGCGACCGGGGCTGAGGCGATTCATCCAGGTTTTGGTTTCTTGTCTGAGAATAGCAAGTTTGTAAAAATGTGTGAGAAATGCAATATTAATTTTATCGGACCTAGCGCAGAACTCATCGATAAGATGGGCAATAAATCCGAGGCGAGATTGACTATGATAAACGCAGGAGTTCCTGTCACGCCTGGAAGCAAGGAGGCAATCTACGATTCAAAGAGAGGGCTTGAGATTGCAAGGCAGATAGGATATCCGATTATGATTAAGGCGTCTGCCGGCGGCGGTGGAAAGGGAATGCGTGTCGCAAAAACAGAGGAGGAGTTTGTCACTCAGTTTGACACGGCCAAAAAGGAAGCGGAGAATGCGTTTTCAGATGGAACAATGTATCTTGAAAAATATATGGAAAATCCAAGACATATCGAAGTGCAAATTTTGGCGGATAAGTATGGAAATGTGATTCATCTTGGAGAGCGTGACTGCTCGATTCAAAGACGTCATCAAAAGCTAATTGAGGAGTCTCCATCCATCGCCATCAGCGATGAGCTTCGCCAAAAGATGGGAGAGACTGCGATAAGAGCCGCAAAAGAAGTCGGATACTATAATGCTGGAACGATTGAGTTTTTACTTGACAGCCAGAAGAATTTTTATTTTATGGAAATGAATACGAGGATTCAGGTAGAGCATCCAGTGACAGAGATGGTGACAGGAGTCGACTTAATCAAGGAGCAGATTAAAATTGCGGCGGGAGAAAAATTATCCTATAGACAAGAGGATATTAAGATAAACGGACATGCCATTGAATGTCGAATCAATGCGGAGGACCCAGAACATCATTTTATGCCATCTCCGGGAATGATAAAGACCCTACATTTTCCAGGTGGAAAGGGCGTGAGAATTGAGTCGGCTCTTTACTCGAATTACGAGATTCCGCCTCAGTACGATTCTATGATTTTAAAATTAATTGTACATGACGATACGAGAGAGCTCGCGCTTAGTAAGCTTCGGAGTGCACTCGGCGAGGTAGTAATAGAGGGCGTCAAGACAAACCTTGATTTTCAGTATGAGTTAATCAATCATCCAGAGTTTGAAAATGGAGAGATTGATACTGGATTTGTAGAGAGAATTTTGGAGTAAATCAGTCAGAAAATACATGACCTTTGGGTGATGGAAAGTTCAAAAAAACAGACTAAAATAGATGGGGAGGGAGGAAGTTTATGTTTGAGGGAATGTTTAAAAAAACATATATAAAACCAGATAAGAAACCAGATAAAAAACAGCGCTCCAAAAAAGTAAAAAAAGTTGTGAGAGAAATTCCACAAGTTCCAGAAGGACTTTTCCAAAAATGCGATGCCTGTGGACATACCATTTACTCTGAGGATGTCGCAGAAAATTATTATATTTGTCCTAAATGTGGAGAATATTTTAGAATCCGTCCAAGAACGAGAATCAGTATGATATTAGACCAGGATAGTTTTGCCGAGTGGGATGCTGGGCTTGAGACAAGCGACCCATTAGAATTTCCCGATTATAAGAAAAAGCTTGCTCATCTTCGAGAGGTGACAAACTTAGAGGAGGCTGTTATCACAGGCGAGGGAAGTATCGGCGGAGAGCATGTAGCAATCGCTGTCATGGGAACAGATTTTATGATGGGAAGTATGGGGGAGGTTGTCGGTGAAAAAATCACAAGAGCAATTGAGAGAGCGACTTCTTACCAAATTCCAATTATTATTTTTTGCTGTTCTGGCGGCGCAAGAATGCAGGAGGGAATGGTTTCCCTGATGCAGATGGCAAAAACTTCCGCAGCATTGAGAAAACACGACGAGGCGGGACTTTTATATATTTCAGTTTTGACAGACCCAACGACAGGCGGTGTGACGGCGAGCTTTGCGATGCTCGGGGATATTATCTTGGCGGAGCCAAAGGCGTTGATTGGATTTGCGGGTCCAAGAGTCATTGAGCAGACAATTGGACAAAAGCTCCCAGAAGGTTTCCAGCGGGCAGAATTTCTACTAGAACATGGATTCGTAGATAAGATTGTAGAGCGGAAAAATTTACGCTATATACTTACCACTCTGTTAAATGGACATATCTAATGTCCATAGAGAGAAAGATGTATAGAGGAAAGAGGTTATTATGGAAGAAAAAGACTTAGAGCTAGAAGTAGAAGAAGAAAAAACTCCAAAGTTGACCGCCTGGGATAGAGTACAGATTGCGAGAAATACGGATAGACCGACAGCTCTTGACTATATTAGTATTTTATTTAACCGGTTTATGGAATTGCATGGAGACCGCCTAGAGGGAGATGACCCTGCCATTGTTGGAGGTCTCGCCCGTATTTTTGACATAAATATCACGGTCATCGGTCAGCAAAAGGGAAGAAATACAAAAGAAAATATCAAGAGAAATTTTGGAATGCCATCTCCGAGTGGATATCGAAAGGCACTTCGTCTTATGAGACAGGCGGAAAAGTTTCACCGTCCCATCATTTGCTTTGTAGATACTCCAGGAGCTTTTTGTGGAATCGAGGCAGAAGAAAAGGGAGAGGGAGAGGCGATTGCCAGAAATTTATTTGAAATGTCATCCTTAAAAGTTCCGATTTTGTCTATCGTGATTGGAGAGGGCGGAAGTGGCGGAGCACTCGCCCTTGCAGTTGCAAACGAAGTTTGGATGCTTGAAAATTCCATGTATTCTATTTTGTCTCCGGAGGGCTTTTCCAGTATTTTGTGGAAGGATAAAAAGCGCGCCCCAGAGGCGGCAGATATTATGAAATGTACTGCCAAAGATTTAAAAAAGCTTGGAATTATTGAAAAAGTAATAAAGGAGACAGAACCCGTAAAAACAGAAGATATGAGTGAAGTGGCAGGACAGATGAAGGCGGGAATTTTAGAATTCCTTGAAAAATATAAAAAAATGCAGGGAGAGCAAATAGCGCAGGAGCGTTATGAGAGATTCCGAAAATTCTAGGAGGATATAAGATGTCACTAAAAATAGGAGATTTAACAGCTAAAATACCGATTATTCAAGGAGGTATGGGAGTTGGAATTAGCCTTGGAGGATTAGCTGGCGCAGTGGCGAAAGAGGGAGCCATCGGAATCATTAGTACGGCACAGATTGGATTTCGCGAGGAAGATTTTTATGAAAATCCAATTGCCGCCAATTTAAGAGCGATGGCGAAGGAATTAAAAAAAGCCAGAACTATTGCTCCAAAAGGAATCATCGGATTCAATATTATGGTGGCGACAAATAAATACGAGGAATACGTAAAAGCTGCCGTGAAAGCGGGAGCAGACTTGATTATATCAGGGGCAGGGCTTCCGATGGATTTGCCGGCGTTTGTCGGAAAATGCAAGACAAAACTTCTGCCGATTGTCTCATCGAAGAGAGCTGCGAATCTCATTTTAAAGCGTTGGGATAGAAAATACAGTACAACAGCAGATGCCATAGTGGTAGAAGGACCGATGGCGGGAGGACATTTAGGATTCAAATCCGAGGAGTTGGAAGATTTGGACTCTCTAAATGCTCACTATGACGAGGAAATTCAGGCAATTATAAACACTGTGGCATCCTATGAGCAAAAATACGAAAAGGAAATACCAGTTATCGTGGCGGGCGGAATCCGAACAAGAGAAGATATGGAACATTGTTTCTCACTCGGTGCAAAGGGAATTCAAGTGGCGACGAAATTCGTCACGACGGAGGAATGCGATGCAGATTTACGATATAAACAGACTTATATTGATTGTAGTAAGGAACAAATATGCATTGTGAAAAGCCCTGTCGGGTTGCCTGCGAGAGCGATTCGGAATGAATTTTTAGACAAAGTAGAGAAAGAGCGTCTCGCTCCGGGACATTGTTATCAATGTCTCGCCAAATGCGATAGAGCGAATATCCCATACTGCATCACAGAGGCATTAATTCATGCGGCCAAGGGAGAGGTGGAGGATGCTATTTTATTTTGCGGAGCAGATGCGTATAAAGAGACAAAAATTAGGACAGTGAGAGAAGTTTTGGCAGATTTCTTATAAATAAAAAAGAAGAGAAAGATTTAAGAGCGATTCTCCTAAATTTTTCTCTTCTTTTTTTCATCTGTTAATTCATAAATGACAAAGGATTATTGTTTGAGGGAATTAGCAATTCCATCGTATAAATCCAAATCACAGTATTCCTCTGCTGTAAAATGAGCACATGTCAGGCAACTTGGAGTTTGACAGTCGCAAGTTGCGGAAGAATTACATGCAGCGTACGTATCCTTAATAGATGTATAGCTGCTGCAAGCTTGTGCTACCTCATGGTACATTTCTTTTGAGCTTCTCATAATGTTTTCTCCTTTCTATTGACATAAATGAAATGACTCTGTTATTATGTGTAAAGAGAAAAAATATATTCAGAAAAATAAAAATATATGAATCAGACAATTAGTTTAATTCATCTATAAAAGGAGTGGAAGTAACGATGTTAGACGGAAAAAAGACTTTATTTAGTGGAATGCAGGCGACAGGAACAATTACCCTCGGTAATTATCTCGGAGCCTTAAAGAACTGGATAAAATTAGACGAGGAAGGATATAAATGCTTTTATAGTGTTGTAGATATGCACTCCATCACAGTAAGACAAGATCCCTCTGAGCTTAGAAAAAGAGCAAGAAATCTATTAATGCTATATATTGCGGCAGGTCTAGACCCAGAGAAGAACTGTATTTATTATCAATCTCATGTATCTGGTCATGCAGAGCTCGCTTGGATTTTAAACTGCTTTACCTATATGGGAGAAATGAACAGAATGACGCAGTTTAAGGATAAAGCGGCAAAACATGCAGATAATATCAATGTGGGGTTGTTTGCATATCCTGTCTTGATGGCTGCGGATATTTTATTATTCCAGTCTGATGTTGTGCCAGTAGGCGTTGACCAGAGACAACATCTTGAAATTACAAGAGATATCGCAACCCGTTTTAATAATATTTACGGTGATGTATTTACAATTCCAGAAGCGTATATGGGAAAGGTCGGAGCTAAGATTATGAGTCTTCAAGAGCCGACGAAGAAAATGTCAAAATCGGATGAAAATCCAAACGCCCATATTTTATTATTAGACGAGCCAGATGTCATTATGCGCAAATTTAAAAAAGCTGTGACAGACTCCGATGGATTTATCGCTTACAGCGATGATAAGCCAGGAATTAAAAACTTAATCGATATTTACTGTGCGACGACAGGTGTCACAGTGGAGGCAGCGCTAAGAGAATTTGACGGTCTTGGATACGGTGTTCTAAAACAGAGAGTTGCCGAGGCGGTTATCGCAGAGTTAAAACCTCTGCAAGATAAATTCTATGACTTGAGCAAGAATAAAGATTATATTAATTCTATCATTAAAAATAATGCAGAGCAGGCCAATTATTATGCGACAAAGACATTGAGAAAAGTACAAAGAAAGGTGGGCTTCCCAGACAGAATTCGCTAAATATTTGGAAAATTGTAAGAAATAATTCACTGAAAGTTAAGAAATATAATATATACTAAATATAAGCTTTTATGAAGAAAAAACTTATATTGCGCTATTTTTGACGACATAAATAGACAGACATATATTAGAGAATTTATATAACGATAGGTGATGATGGAATAGGAATGAATAGAGAGAAAATCATATTAGAACAGCAAAAAACAATAGAGTATTTAAGGCATCTAGACCCAAACGACAAGAGAGTGAAGTTTCTGCGTCGTGCGATTAAGATAATCGGTGTCCTTGTTCTACTCGCAGTTGCCGTGTTGACGTTTCTTGGATATCGCAACCATATTTTTGACTCTACCCAAAACTTTAATCGATTTATTGAGGGGTTAGGAATGTGGGGACCAGTTGCCTTTATCTCGATACAGGCAGTACAGATTGTGATTCCTGTTATTCCTGCTCCTGTCTGTGCCTTGGCCGGAGTAGTATCGTACGGTCCGTGGATTGGATTTTTATATAATTATATCGGTACGATAATCGGTTCATGTTTAGCTTTCGGTATTTCAAGAAAATATGGTTTTATACTCGCAAGAAGTATAGTCTCGGAGGAGACTTTTGAGAAGTATACAAAATGGTTAGAGCATGGAGAGAAAAAGTTTAATCGGCTTTTTGCGATAGCCATTTTCCTGCCCGTTGCTCCAGATGATTTTTTATGTTATCTGGCGGGACTCACAAAAATGCCTTTTCAAAAATTTCTCCTAATTATTTTAATTGGAAAACCATTTACCCTCTTATCTTATAGCTTTGGTCTTGAAGCGTTTTCCGTGTTGAAGGAGAAGTTATACCATATATGGAGATAGTACTGACTTTTTAGTATGTGAGGAGGTCTTATTCTCCTCTTTGTAAAGTTTAGGGAGAAGGTTTGCTGTAAAACTTTGGTTTTATGAGCAAATTCTTTTCTTAATATATGCAATTTATAAAAAATTTATTTTATTAAGACAAAAAAATATAAGACTTTCATAATAAAATAACTTTTCATTTGGAGAAAAATTGTGTATCATGTAAAAAGATTGAGTCAGTTACTTTTCATTTTTTTAATGTATTGTGGGGACAAGAACGGATGTGAAGTAAGAAGCGGGAGAGTAACTGTGTAAGGAGGCAGTTTAAGATAAGAGAAGTCTTAAACTGCTTTTTTTTTTGAGGGAAATATAGTATACTGTAGATGAGAATATTCGCATTAAGAATATCGTCATGATGAAGGGAGAAAATATAAAATGATAAAAAGAAAAGGATATCGTATGGTCAGTATATTCTGTCTATTTTTATTAGTTTTATGTACAGGCTGTGGAGGTTTTCAAAATACAGATATGGGGGATGGAGCTCCGCAGGAGCAGCAGACCGTGGAGAGCACGCAGGCAGATGAAGATATTACTTCAAATGCAGATGGAAAAAAGACATTAAGATATGCAATCGTGGCAGAGCCATCTAATTTAGATCCGCAGCTGGCAAGCAGTAGTGTGGAAGCGACGATAGGATTTCATGTATATGAGGGGTTAGTGAAAAATAATCGAGGAACCGTGAAGAATGCGATGGCACAGTCATATGAGATATCACAGGATGGACTTACCTACACCTTTCATTTGAGAGAGGCAAATTGGAGTGACGGTGAGCCTGTGAAGGCACAAGATTTTGTAGATGGAATCGAGAGATTGATGGACCCGAGCACACAGAGCAATTATTCTTATTTGGCTGATTGTATCAAGGATGTGAAGAAGACGGATGATAAGACAGTTGTAATAGAACTAAAGGAAGTAACACCTTATTTTTTGAATTTATTATGTATGGTGAATTTCTCTCCAGTTCGAGAGGATATTATCAAAAAAGAGGGAAGCAGTTTTGCCGTTCGCCCGTCTACGAATGTATATAATGGCCCTTTTCTCGTATCAGCTTGGAAAAAAGGAAGAAAAATTGTTCTAGAGAAAAATGAAAATTATTATAATAGTGCTGGGATTTCAATTGAGAGGGTGGAAATTGTCTCTGTCTCCAGCGTCGAAGAGGCATATAAGATGTACCAGTCAGGTGATATTGATTTTATAGAGGTCAATCAATCTTCCTATCTGGGTGAGGGACAGACTTATGACGTGGATTATGACGGAGGGGTGGAATATCTCACCTTTAACTTTAATAATAAATATTTGCAAAATAAAAATTTAAGATTGGCGATTTCCTATGCCATTAATCGAACAGATATACTGGAGGAGTCTGGACAGGAACTCAATGAGGAAGCGACAAGATATATTATGCCCGATATTAATGGAATGACAGGGACATATGGCTCGGAGCAAAAATATGAACCGTTTAGCAAGGAGGGAAATCGGACAGAAGCATTGGATTATCTCGCTTCCGCATTAAATGAACTCAAGATTGATGACGCCTCAGAGATTAGTTTAGAGTTATTAGTGGAAAATACAAAGACCAAAAAGGCGGAGGGAGAATGCATAAAAAAACAGCTGGAGACGCTTTTGGGTATTAAAGTAAATTTGAGAAAGAGCTCGAAAGTAAAGAAAGTGAGGAGTGAGGCGAAGGGCGATTTTGCGATAACTTTGACGACTTGGTATCCAGATTACGCGGATGCTCTCTCCTATATAGAAATCTGGAAGAGCGATTCTATTTATAATATAAGTTGCTATAATAATAAAATCTTAGATAATAAGCTTGAGGATATCAGAGGCAAAGCGAAATCTAAGGCGAGACAGAGGTCGATAATGGAGGCGGAGAAGATACTTTGCGAGGACGCAGTTGTAGTTCCAATCCAATTTTCTAAGAAAGCAATTTTGCGCTCGAGTACTCTGACGGGCTTAGTCACATATTATATCGGTAATAATTATAATTATATCCATGCGAATAAGCCGACGCAGTAGAAAACTTATAGTAAAGGGATGAGGAAAATGATAGAGACGATTGTATCGGTTCAGATGCCGATTCATGAAACATTAAAAATTAAAAAAAATAGATTGATGCCAGACCAGCTCACAGGAGAGGAGAAGAGACTTTGTATCGTGACGGGAATTCACGGGGATGAGCTTGGAGGGCAGTATATATGTTATGAGGTTATCCGAAGAATCAAAAAAGAATTTGAGCATTTAAAGGGCATTATAGACATATATCCAGCCTTAAATCCTCTCGGACTGGATTCTCTGATTCGAGGAGTTCCACAGTTTGATTTTGATATGAATACCATTTTTCCAGGAAAAAAAGACGGAGATATGGTGGAAAATATTGCGTATTATATTGTGAAGGAATTAGAAAATGCAGATATTTGTATCGATATTCACTCGAGTAATATCAATTTAAAAGAGATTCCACAGGTTCGAGTCGGAGATAAGGTGACGAAGGATACGATGAGGTTTGCAAAGGAGATGAATGTGAATTTAGTCTGGATTCATCCATCTAATACCGTAAAAGAGGGAAGTTTGACCTATGCCTTACAAAAAAAGGGAGTGACAGCTTTTGTAATCGAGTCGGGCGTGGCTCTTCGGATTAATTATGAGTATTGTAATCAGATTATAGAGGGAATTTTTTGCCTGATGAAGAAGGCGGGCATTTGGACAGGCGAGACGATAGTGCCGAGAAAGCCGATTATTTCACAGGACTGTCAGGTTCAATTTATAAACTGCGAGAGCAGTGGAATTTTCATTCCGAATGTAAAACATGCACAGCAGGTAAGAAAGGGAGACTTAATCGGGACGATTGCAAAGCCGATTATGGGAGCGGTAATGGAAGAAATCCGTGCGCCGATAGATGGAATTATATTCACACTTAGAGAGTATCCTGCAGTGCAGGAGGGAGCATTGATTGGAAGGATTTTAGGAGGCAACTATGGTAAAAGAAGTTCTATATGAGATGGATTCCAACTTTCGGGAGGAGTATAAAATTATAGGATACCGTTTTGGAAAAAAGGATGTGACGAAGAAGGCTGCCTGCATTGTGGGAGCGATGAGGGGAAATGAGTATCAACAGCTCTATATTTGTTCCCAGCTGATTGTCGCATTAGAAAAATTAGAAAAGATAAAGGCAATTAAGGGAGAGAATGAAATTTTGGTCATTCCATCTTTGAGCAATACGGTTATGAATATCGGAAGAAGATTTTGGGGAAATGACGGCTCTGACTTGAATCGAGAGTTTCCGGGGAATCCAAAGGGAGAGACCCAAAGTAGAATCGCCGATGCTCTGCTTAAGGAGGTGACGGGATACCAGTATGGGATACAGATACCGTCCTTTTATCTTGAGGGAGAGTTTATTCCACATATCCGAATGATGGATACGGGAAAAGAGAGTACAAGTCTTGCCAATTTATTTGGACTTCCCTATGTAGTGACAAGTGGAGTGAGACCGTACGATAAGAGAACCTTAAATTATAATTGGCAGATGAGAGGAACCGATGCATTTTCCCTCTACACGAATGCCACAGATGTGATAAATGAGAAAGAGGCAGTACAGGCAGTCTCAGCGATTTTGAGGTTTTTGACGAGAATGGGCATTATTAAATATCAATGTCATAATGGCTATATCGCAACTGTCTTAAATGAAAATGACCTAGTTAATATAAAAGCCAATACGGCGGGTTTTTTGAGAAAGAAGGTGGAAAATAATCAGGAAGTAAAAAGAGGAGAGACATTGGCGGAGATTATAGACCCATATGAGGGAAGCGTTTTATCAAAGTTAAAGGCTAGTACAGATGGAATTATTTTCTATACGAGAAGTAAGCCAGTTATATTCCAAAATTCAATTGCATTTCAAATCATAAAAAGATTACATAGTTAAGAGGATTGTGGGAGCACATTATGCGGAGCAATCCGGCATCAAAGGGGGCAAAAAACTTTTTGACACCAATATCTTAGGATGAAATTAGACAAATTTCAAAAAAAGTTTTGCATTTTCCTATAAATGGGTTATAATGTGACTGAATACCCGATGACTAAAAGGCAAAGGTTAAGTTGTAAAAGACAGATTATGGAGGAATTTATGAGTCAGGTAAAAAGAGTTTATGTAGAAAAAAAGGCAGACTATGCGGTAAAGGCAAAGGAGTTATTGGCAGAGATTAAAGCATATCTTTCTATAGAAAAGATTGATAATGTGAGAGTATTGATTCGCTATGATATAGAGAATGTATCAGAGGATACCTATAATATGGCGAAAGATACGGTATTTAGTGAGCCGCCAGTCGACTATTTGTACGAGGAAGACTTCCCTCTGAATGAAAAAGAAACTGTATTTAGTGTAGAGTTTTTGCCAGGTCAGTTTGACCAGAGAGCAGACTCAGCCGAGCAATGCCTAAAGCTTTTGAATGAAAAAGAGGAACCAACTATTCGCTCGGCAGTTACGTATGTACTAGAGGGAGATTTGAGTGAAGAGGAGATAGAGAAGATTAAGCACTACTGTATTAACCCAGTAGATTCCAGACAGTCTGAGGAGGCTAAGCCAGATACTTTGATTGCGGAATTTGAGGAGCCAGAAGATGTTCGCATTTTTGATGGATTTTCTAAGATGCCAGAAGAGGAATTAAAGAAACTTTATGATTCCTTAGCGCTTGCTATGACATTTAAGGATTTTTTGCATATTCAAAATTATTTTAATAGCGAGGAAAAACGTGACCCATCTATGACAGAGATTCGTGTATTAGATACGTACTGGTCAGACCACTGTAGACATACAACATTCTCCACAGAGTTGAAGAATATTGAGTTTGAAGAGGGATACTATAAAGAGGTGATGGAGAATACTTATAAAGAGTATTTGGCAGACAGAGAAGAGCTCTATAAGGGAAGAAAAGATAAGTTTATCTGCCTTATGGACTTGGCTCTCATCGCGATGAAGAAGATCAAGGCAGACGGTGGTCTGAATGATTTGGAGGAGTCCGACGAGATTAATGCATGTAGTATCGTTGTCCCAGTTACTATCGATGGAGAGACCGAGGAGTGGCTTGTCAGCTTTAAAAATGAGACACATAACCATCCGACAGAGATTGAGCCTTTCGGTGGAGCGGCTACTTGCCTTGGAGGTGCAATCCGTGACCCACTCTCAGGACGTTCCTATGTATATCAGGCGATGCGTGTCACAGGTGCCGCAGACCCAACCCTGCCTCTTGACTGGACCTTAAATGGAAAGCTTCCACAGAGAAAGTTAACGACAGGTGCGGCGGACGGATATAGTTCCTACGGTAACCAGATTGGTTTGGCGACAGGTATGGTAGATGAGATTTATCATCCAAATTACGTGGCAAAACGTCTCGAGATTGGAGCCGTTATGGGTGCAGCTCCTAGAAAGAATGTTGTCCGTGAGACATCTGACCCAGGAGATATTATTATCTTATTAGGTGGAAGAACAGGAAGAGATGGATGCGGCGGAGCGACAGGCTCTTCTAAGGTGCATACAGAGCAGTCCATCGAGACATGTGGTGCCGAGGTACAAAAGGGTAATCCACCGACAGAGAGAAAGATTCAGAGATTATTTAGACGAGAGGAAGTAAGCCGCTTAATTAAGAAATGCAATGATTTTGGTGCGGGTGGAGTTTCCGTCGCAATCGGAGAGCTCGCAGATGGTCTGGAGATTCAGCTTGATAAGGTTCCTAAAAAATATGCAGGTCTTGACGGAACAGAGCTTGCTATCTCTGAGTCTCAGGAGCGTATGGCAGTTGTCATCGATCCAAAAGATGTAGATACCTTCCTCGCTTACGCAAAGGAAGAGAATTTGGAGGCAGTAGAGGTTGCTGTTGTGACAGAGGAAAAACGTCTTATTATGTACTGGAGAGGTAAGACAATTGTAAACTTATCCCGTGCATTTTTGGATACAAACGGTGCGCACCAGGAGACAGATGTTCTTGTGACAATTCCTGAGTACAGAGAGGGATATGAGATAAAAGACAGCGCAGCCATCAGCTTAGAGGATATGTGGAAAGATTGTATGGAGGACTTGAATGTATGTTCTAAGAGGGGATTGGTTGAGATGTTTGACAGTTCCATCGGAGCAGGTACTGTCCTAATGCCATATGGAGGTAAGAATCAGTCCACACCAATTCAGACGATGGTTGCGAAGCTTCCAATCTTGAAAGGTGAGTCTAATACAGTGACGATGATGAGCTATGGGTTTGACCCATATATTTCCAGCTGGAGTCCATATCACGGAGCTATCTATGCTGTCATCGAGTCCATGGCTAAGATTGTGGCAAGCGGTGGAAATTATCAGCATATTCGATTTACTTTCCAGGAGTATTTTAAGCGTCTTGGTGAGGATAAGAAACGCTGGGGTGAGCCATTTGCGGCATTACTAGGTGCTTACAGTATTCAAAAGGCATTTGGTCTTCCATCTATCGGTGGAAAGGACAGTATGTCCGGTACATTTAATGATATTGACGTGCCACCGACATTAGTATCCTTCGCCGTGGATATCGGAGATATAGACCATATTATTACACCAGAATTGAAGAAAAAGGATAATCATCTTGTCATGATTGAGGTTCCATTTGATGAGTATCGAATCCCAGATTATGAAGTGGCAGAGAGAGGTTACCGCCATATTTATAGAATGGCGAGAAAGGGACAGATTGAGTCCGCATACGCAGTCGGAAAGGGCGGTATCATCGGTGCAATCAGTAAGATGGCATTTGGAAACGGACTTGGAGTTCGCTTAGATGGCGATTTGACGTTGGAGCAGTTGACGGAGAAGTGCTATGGTTCCGTTATCTTGGAAGTTACTTCAAAGAATATCCGCAATATCGGAGTTCCATGTGTCTATATCGGCGAGATTATCGCAGAGCAGAAGGTTCAGTATAAAGAAGAAGAGTTTGATTTGGCTAAGATGGAAGAAATCTGGAATAGTCCATTGGAGTCTGTATTCCCTACTGATTCTGGAATTGCTCCTGAGCAGCTTGATACACCGGTTTATGATGCAGGTAAGAATATTTATATTGCTAAGAATAAAGTGGCAGTTCCAAAAGTATTTATTCCTGTATTCCCAGGAACAAACTGTGAGTATGATACAGCGAAGGCATTTGAGTTAGCGGGAGCAAAGGTAGAGACAAGAGTATTCAGAAACTTGACAGAGCAAGATATCAGAGATTCCATCGATGAGTTCGAGAAGGCAATTTCTGACTCTCAGATTATTATGTTCCCAGGTGGATTTAGCGCTGGTGACGAGCCAGAGGGCTCCGCAAAATTCTTTGCGACTGTATTTAGAAATGAAAAAATGAAAGAGGCAATCCACAAATTATTGGACGAGAGAGATGGTCTTGCGCTCGGTATTTGTAACGGATTCCAGGCATTAATTAAGCTTGGACTTTTGCCTTACGGCGAGATTACAAAGCAGCAGGCAGATTCCCCAACTTTGACAATGAACAGTATTGGTCGTCATATTTCCAAGATGGTTCATACAAAGATTGTATCCAATAAATCTCCATGGCTAAAGAACGCAATCTTAAGACAGAGCTATGTGATTCCTGCATCCCACGGAGAGGGACGTTTTGTCGCAAGCCCTGAGTGGATTGATAAATTATTTAAAAATGGACAGGTTGCAACGCAGTATGTCGATTTAAGCGGACATCCAACGATGGACGAGAGATTTAATCCAAATGGCTCTTATGCAGCGATTGAGGGAATCACAAGTCCAGACGGAAGAATTTTAGGAAAGATGGCTCACTCCGAGCGTATCGGATTAAATGTAGCAAAGAATATTCCTGGAAATCAAAATCAGCATATTTTTGAGGCGGGAGTAGAGTATTTTAAATAAAAGGTAGAACAGCTTATGAGAAAGGCGAGAGCAGCAAAGTCAAATAAGAAAAAAGTAATTATCATTATTATCATCGTCTTAATTTTGGCGGCGATAGCAGTCTTCTTTGGATACCAGGCAAAACTGTTTCGAGACCAAAAAAGATATCGAAGGCATATGGTAAAGGCATATCAGCAGGAGGAATATCAGGTTGCGCTTGAGTATCAAAAGGATATCGAGAGAACGAAGAATTTATTTAGCAGTTTGTTGGAGGATGATGTGACCTACTATAAGGCAGATTGCTATGTAAAACTAGAGCAATATGATAAGGCGATTGCTATTTATGACCAGATGATTGAGAAAGCTCCACAAGACTCCAGAAACTATATGTTAAAGGGCAGCTGTTATATGAAGCAAGACCAGACGAAGGAGGCTTTAGAGACATATAAGACGGGATATGAGACGACAGGGGATACCTCTTTACTTCCCAATCTCGCATATTGCTATATCGAGCTGGAAAGCTACGATACGGCGAAGAAAATTGTGACAGAGGGATTAGATTCGGGAGATGAGAGTATTAAAAAAGAATTGCTTTTTGACGAGATTGTCCTGTATGAAAAAGCTTTGGATTATGAGACGGCCTACGAAAAAGCAAAGGAATATGTAAGCTTATATCCAGATGATGAGGAGGGTCAAAAGGAACTGACTTTCTTAGAGACGAGATAGGAAAAGAATAAAACAAGGAGCCATTGCGCAGAATAGAAGAGAGTTCATAATATTGTGTGATGGCTCCTTATTTATTGCAAAAATATTATCAGTAAGGAGGGTTTATGCAAGAGAGAGAATTTGTCATCTTAGTAGGAGTACAGGAACCAGATTGCGAGGATATTACAGAGTCTATCGACGAGCTTGGCGAGTTGGCAGATACTGCTGGTGCGACAGTGGTGGGGCGTCTGATTCAAAAAAGAGAAAAAATACATCCAGGTACCTATATTGGAAAGGGAAAGATAGAGGAATTAAGGGAGCTTATCGCTGTGACGGATGCGACAGGAATTATATGTGATGATGAGTTATCGCCGGCTCAGCTTAATCAGCTTCAGCAGGAACTAGACTGTAAGGTTATGGACCGAACATTGGTCATCCTTGAGATATTTGCAATGCATGCAAAGAGCAGAGAGGGAAAATTGCAGGTAGAACTTGCCCAGCTTCGCTATCGGCAGGCGAGATTAGTGGGGCTTAGAAATTCGCTGTCTAGGCTAGGTGGCGGAATTGGCACGAGAGGACCAGGTGAGAAAAAGCTAGAGATGGACCGAAGGTTAATTCGAGAGCGGATTTCTCATTTAAAGAGAGAGCTAAGGGATGTAATCTGTCACAGAGAGTTGATTCGCTCTAAGAGACAGAAGACGAACCAGAAAATAGTGGCATTGGTGGGATATAGCAGTGCTGGGAAATCTGCACTTTTAAATACATTGACAGGAGCCGAGGTTTTGGAGGAAGATAAATTATTTTCCACTTTGGATACGACGACGAGAGTTTTAACCCTTCCTGGAAAACAGGAGGTTTTATTGACGGATACGGTAGGATTTATCCGAAAACTTCCCCATCATCTGGTGGAGGCGTTTAAGAGCACTCTGGAAGAAGCCTGTTATGCAGATATACTAGTTCATGTTGTGGATGTCTCAAATCCGCAGATGGAAGCGCAGATGAAAGTCGCCTATGAGACTCTAAAAAGTTTGAATATTAAAGATAAGCCGATTGTCACGGCATTTCACAAGCAGGATAAATTAGAAGAAAAGAGAAATTTTCATGATTTTTCTTCGGATTATTCCGTCATGACCTCCGTAAAAACAGGGCAGGGATTGGAGCAGCTAAAAGAGATTTTGGCAGAGATAGTAAGAAGTGAGCAAAAATATTTAGAGAAAGTTCTAAGCTATGGACAGGCAGGGATTCTCGACCAAATTCGCAAAAGGGGAGAACTGCTCGAGGAGGAATATTTACCAGAAGGGATTTTGGTGAGAGCCTATGTTCCAAATGAGATTTATCAAAGACTGAAGAAAGAAGACTAGTATGAATGGATGATACTACGAATCTAGAAAGGGATAATAGACGCGAATAATGAGAAAAAGCGGTGTTTTATTTCCTGGAATATAGCTTTTGTATAAAAGATATATTTTGTATAATACAACTATAAAAAACTTGACTTTTTTGAATAAAATTATACAAAACAGATAAGAAATAGTTGACAACTTCTGGGAAAAATGCTAACATTATAACACAAGGATTCATATGGAAGGATTATTGCTGTGGAGAGGGTAAAGCCTAGATTGTAACATATTTTACTGTATAAGATATGCAGTTTAGGTTCTTTTTTTGTAAACCTGTCACAGTAAAGCGAGAATTTATTTCTGATCTGACCTATGACAAAAACTGGTGGCACTTTATATGAGGGCAGACCGAAAGCAAATCTATTATAAATTTTATAAAAAAGGAGAATGATAATTATGGTATCACAAAAAATTGTAATCAAAAACGAGCAAGGTTTACACATGCGTCCAGCAGGAGTTTTCGCAAAGGCTATGACAAAATTCCAGAGCGATGTTAACATTATTTATAATGGAAATAAGACAAATGGAAAGAGCCTTTTGAATATCATCGGTGCTTGTATTAAATGTGGTTCTGAGATAGAGATTGAATGTAATGGAGCAGACGAGGCAGAGGCATTAAAGACAGCTATCGAGTTAATCGAATCTGGATTAGGTGAATAATTTACTGTTTAAGCAGTTTCGGGCAAGGAATTTGATGAGTTGATGAATAAAATTCAGTGGGAGTATTCTTTCACTGAATTTTCTAAATCAAAAGATAACAATGAGAGATAAGTATGTGAGAACTTTAACGAAAGTAGCGGGATTACAAGAATAGATTTAGATAGGTTGCTTACGGAAAGTCAACATACGAGAACATATAAAACAAGGATAGGGGTGTAAGTATGTTTAAAGGAATTGGAGCATCAGCTGGCGTAGGAATCGGAAAGGTCGTTGTAATTAAAGATCAGGAAGTTAATATAGTGGAGCAGAAGATTGCTGATGTTGTAGCCGAGAAGGCGAGATTTCAAGAAGCGATTGAGAAGTTTATCGACAAGACACAGGCTATGGCAGACGACATGAAAGAGCGATTAGGTGCCAAGGAAGCCGAGATTTTAGAGGGACATCTCTTAATCTCTATGGACCCAGAGTTTTCGGGACAAGTAGAGGCAATTATTGAGTCTGAATTTCTCAATGCAGAGGCAGCTTTGAACCGAGTGGGAGACCAGTTCATCGCCATGTTCTCTTCTATTCCAGATGAGATGTTCCAACAAAGAGCGACAGACGTTGCTGACGTTCGCGCAAGAATTTTGAAGAATTTAGCTGGAATTGAGGAAGTAGATATCAGCGCACTTCCAGCAGGTACTATTTTAGTGGCAGAAGATTTGACACCATCTATGACAGCTGGAATTAATAACCAGAATGTCGTAGGTATTATGACAGAGGTTGGTGGAAAGACTTCTCACTCTGCCATCTTAGCGAGAGCATTGGAGATTCCTGCTGTTCTTAGTATCGAGGGTGGCATCCTAAATAGAGTAAATGACGGTGATTTAGTTATCGTTGACGGTAGCGAAGGTGATGTAATCGTTGGACCAACAGATGATGAAGTTGCAGTTTACACAAAGAAGCGCAATGATTACTTAGAGGCAAAGGAAGCTTTGAAGAAATTTATCGGACAGCCTAGCCAGACAGCAGACGGTCATGTTGTTGAGCTTGTCTGCAATATCGGTAAGCCAGAGGATGTCACAAAGGTTATCGAGTGTGACGGCGAGGGTGTTGGATTATTTAGAACAGAGTTCTTATTCATGGATCATGACAGCGCTCCAAGTGAGGAAGAGCAGTTTGAGGCGTATAAGAAAGTGGCAGAGTCCCTAGAGGGCAAGCCAGTTATTATCCGTACATTGGATATCGGTGGTGACAAGGCAGTTCCATATATGGGACTTGAGCAGGAGGAGAACCCATTCTTAGGATATAGAGCGGTTCGTCTTTGCCTTGACAGAGTAGATGATTTATATCGTCCACAGCTTCGTGCATTGCTAAGAGCAAGTGCATACGGTAATATTAAGATTATGGTTCCACTTGTTACATGCGTGGATGAGCTTAGAGCAGTTAAGGCTTTAGTCGAGGAGATTAAGGCTGAGTTAGACGCAGAGGGAATTGCATATAATAAGGATATCCCTGTAGGTATTATGATGGAGACTGCAGCTGCAAGCGTTATCGCTGATGATTTAGCAGAGGAGGCAGCATTCTTTAGTATTGGAACGAATGACTTAATCGGATATACGATGGCAGTAGACCGTGGAAATGCTAAGGTTGCTTACCTTTATAAGGCATTCCAGCCAGCAGTTGTTCGCTCTATTCAGAGAATTATTTCTGCGGCTAAGAAGACAGGTATCATGGTTGGTATGTGTGGAGAGGTTGCAGCAGACCCATTGATGGTTCCAGTATTATTGGGATTTGGACTCGATGAGTTCAGTGTGAGTGCGACATCTGTATTGGCTACAAGAAAGGTTATGTCTGAGTGGACGAAGGAAGAGGCTGAGGCATTGGCAGCGAAGGTTGTCAAGATGAAGACAGCAGATGAGATTTATGAGTGCTTGAAGGCAGCTCAGAAATAATTATTTTGAGAGAGATATAATGAGAACTGTCGGAAAATGAGGTTTCAATTAGGTATGGGGTTTTTGAAAACGCTATATCTTGGTTGGAGGGTTTGTTTTCCGGCAGTTTTTTGGTTTTTAGGGGACAGATGTAAAGAGAGGTGGGGGATAGACGCAAAGAGAGGTGGGGGTAGACGCAAAGAGAGGTAGGAGATATGTCCTCGAAAAACACGTTCGTTCCCACGGTTTTTCGACATACGCTGATATATGCCGCTTCCCGCAAACTCGCGCTTACAGCGCTCAGACAGTGCTCCAGCGGCAAAGCTAAGTATATCGAAAAACCGCTCCACTCTCTATCGTTTTTCGAGGACATATCTCCTACCTCCCTTTGCTGGGTATTGGCGAAACGGTAGAGGATGTCTTATTAGGTAAGGGTGTTTGAAAATGAAATTTTTATTAATGCTAAATACAAAATATGATATAAAGAATGTGGCAGACTACAATATAATGTAGTTCATGAATTAAATGGAGGAGTTTTCGGATAGTCTGAGAGGAATTTTGATTTTTATATTGAAAAAAAGGGGGCTTGCGTGATAGGGGATTTTGTGCTATATTCAAGACAATTTATGAAAAGTTTTAGGAGGAAGCCACGAAGCAGTGACATTGTTTCGGGGCGTTTTCTTTTTGAAATGTAAAATTATGGAAAACAAATCTGCACGTTCATAGATGGTGATGGATATGTCATGATGAGAATTGTGGGAGCACATTGTGCGGAGCAATTTGGTATCATAGGGGGCAAAAGGCCTTTTGTTTCCAATATCATGTCATTAGATATGTTGATTTGAGTGGATAGATATAAGGAGGAGAAAATGGCAAATATAATTTCGGATGAGACAATTGAGTATGTCGGTATTTTGGCGAAGCTTGAGCTTTCGGAGGAGGAAAAGGAACAGGCGAAGCAGGATATGGGGAAGATGTTGGATTATATTGATATGTTAAATGAATTGGATACAGAGGGAGTGGAGCCAATGTCCCATGTTTTTCCTGTGAATAATGTTTTTCGAGAGGATATTGTGACAAACGGCGATGAGAGTGAGCTGACGTTAAAGAATGCGCCAGAGAAAAAGGACGGGGCATTTCAGGTGCCAAAGACGGTAGAGTAGGAGGGCGAGAAGATGGATATTATGAGTTTGACTGCCGTAGAGTTGGGGAAGAAGATTAAGGCAGGAGAGGTGACAGTGACTGAGGCGGTTTGCGCCGCTATCGATGCGATAGAGAAGAAGGAAGAGAAGGTAAATGGTTTTGTGACGGTGGCAGATAGAGAAAAAGCACTGGAGCAGGCTAGGAAGGTGCAAGAGATGATTGACTCTGGAAAGCTTTCTAGTCCTTTGGCAGGTGTTCCTGTGGCGATTAAGGATAATATGTGCACCGAGGGGATGCTTACGACTTGTAGTTCTAAGATTTTGGAAAATTATAATCCTACGTATACGGCTACAGCGGTGGAGAATCTGCAAAAGGCTGGGGCGATTATTATTGGAAAGACGAATATGGATGAGTTTGCGATGGGAAGTACGACAGAGACTTCTGCCTACGGTGTGACGAGAAATCCTTGGAATATAGGGCATGTGCCAGGTGGATCGTCGGGAGGTTCGGCGGCTGCAGTTGCGGCGCAGGAATGTAATTATGCGTTGGGTTCTGATACGGGTGGTTCGATTCGACAGCCAAGCTCGTTTTGTGGTGTGGTCGGTATGAAACCAACTTATGGAACGGTCTCTCGTTATGGATTGATTGCGTATGGCTCTTCCCTAGACCAGATAGGGCCTATTGCAAAAGACGTGACAGATTGTGCTACAATTTTAGAGGTAATCGCTTCTTATGATAAAAAAGATAGTACTTCTATGAAGAGAGAGAATTATGATTTTACTTCTGCCTTAAAAAATGATGTGGCTGGTATGAGGATTGGTATTCCGAAAGATTATTTTGGAGATGGGCTAGATGAGGAAGTGGAGAGAGCGGTTTTAGATGTCGCAAAGGTTTTAGAGGAAAAAGGTGCCATTGTGGAAGAATTTTCACTTGGATTAGTGAAGTATGCGATTCCAGCTTATTATGTTATCGCATCTGCGGAGGCGAGCTCGAATCTTGCGAGATTTGACGGTGTGAAATATGGATATAGAACCGATGATTATCACGGACTCCACAATATGTATAAGAAGTCCCGCTCCGAGGGATTTGGTGCGGAGGTAAAGAGAAGAATTATGCTCGGTTCTTTCGTCTTAAGCTCTGGATATTATGATGCGTATTATCTGAAGGCGCTTCGCACGAAGGCGTTGATTAAGGCGGAGTTTGATAAGGCGTTTGAGAAATACGATATCATTTTAGGACCAGTTGCTCCGACGACAGCGCCAAAGCTTGGAGAGAGCTTAAAAGACCCAATTCAAATGTATCTCGGAGATATTTATACGGTTTCTGTGAATTTGGCGGGACTTCCAGCGATTTCTCTTCCTTGTGGAATCGATAAAAATGGTCTTCCAATCGGTGTGCAAATGATAGGGGATTGTTTTGAGGAGAAGAAGATTATTCAGGCTGCATATACATTTGAGCAGACGAGAGAATATGTAAAATGTGAGATTGCAAAAGAGGGGGAGGAGTAAGATGAGCAGAGGATATGAGACAGTGATTGGTTTAGAGGTACATGTGGAGTTGGCCACGAAGACGAAGATTTTTTGTGGATGTAGCACGGCGTTTGGAGGGGCGCCAAATACGCATACTTGTCCAGTTTGTACAGGTATGCCAGGGTCTTTGCCAGTCTTGAATAAACAGGTGGTAGAGTATGCGTTGGCAGTGGGGCTTGCGACAAATTGTTCAATTAATCAGTATTGCAAGTTTGACAGAAAAAATTATTTTTATCCAGATAATCCACAAAATTATCAGATTTCCCAGCTTTATCTTCCGATCTGTCATGATGGGTATGTTGAGATTGAAGTTGGAGGAGTGAAGAAAAATATTGGAATTCATGAAATTCACATGGAGGAAGATGCGGGAAAATTAATTCATGACCCTTGGGATGACTGTTCTTTAGTTGATTTTAACCGAAGTGGTGTTCCTCTTATTGAGATTGTATCAGAGCCAGATATGCGCTCGGCGGAGGAAGTTATCGCATATTTAGATAAGCTTCGTCTCATTATTCAATATCTTGGAGCGTCGGACTGTAAATTGCAGGAGGGGTCGATGCGTGCGGATGTGAACCTTTCAGTGAGAGAGGTCGGAGCGAAGGAGTTTGGCACGAGGACAGAGATGAAAAATTTAAACTCTTTTAAGGCGATTGCGAGAGCGATTGAGGCGGAGAGAGATAGACAGATTGACTTGATTGAGGACGGGGAAAAGGTGATTCAAGAGACGAGAAGATGGGATGATACAAAGGAATATTCCTATGCGATGCGCTCGAAGGAGGATGCGCAAGATTATCGCTATTTCCCAGAACCTGATTTGGTGCCAATTATGATTAGTGATGAGTGGATACAAAAGATGAAGGATACCCAGCCGGAGCTTAGAACAGAGAAACAAGAAAGGTATAAAAGGGAGTATGGACTTCCAGAGTACGATATTGATATTATCACGGCTTCTAAGCATATGGCAGATATTTTTGAGCAGACAATCGCTATCTGTGGTAAGCCAAAGGAAGTATCGAATTGGCTGATGGGAGAGACGATGAAGTTATTAAAGGAAGAGGAGATGGATGCGGACCAGATTTCATTCTCGCCGGAGAATTTAGCTGCCATGATTGGATTGATTGAGAAAGGGGAGTTAAATAGAAGTGTGGCGAAGGATGTATTTCGAGAGATTTTTCTTCATGATGTAGAGCCAGTTTCTTATATTGAGGAGCATGGGTTGAAAAATGTATCGGATGAGGGAGCGATTAAATCTACGATTGAGGAGATTATTGCGAAAAATCCACAGTCTGTTGCGGATTATAAGGCTGGGAAGAAAAAGGCTATGGGATTTTTGGTTGGTCAGACGATGCGAGCAACGAAGGGGAAGGCGGATCCAGGGATGGTGAATAAGATTTTGAGAGAGATATTGGAGGGGTAGGAGAGACGTAGATGTGGAATGTGGAATGTGGGGAGAGACGCAGAAAGAGGAGGCAGGTATCTGCCCCTCAAACACGTTCGTTCCCACGATTTTTCGACATACGCTGATTTTTGCCGCTTCCCG
>JAUUSJ010000252.1 GCA_030841965.1 Blautia sp. | reverse complement strand
TGGTGCTTTAGACAGACATATCCATTTTTCAATTACACTTTGCGGAAACTCAAGGGAATCTCTAAGAGCTGGGAAAAGAGAGAAGAAATGCTACTTTATAAAGAGATAGCAACTAGAGAGATAAAATTCTTGTGTTATACTAACGGATGTGCTATATTAATAATAGAAAAAGGGAAAGCCAGAAACACACGGCCTACCCTCAAACAATCAGCAACTTACCTTTTTTACAAGGTCAGCCGTTCACTATTGCGAGTAGTGGGCGGCTATTTTCTATTCTTGAAGATCTCATAACAAAGACCAACAAGAGCGACAATGAAGATACCTGTCTGTATCAGATCAGAATATGTAATCATTGGCATCGCCCTCCTTTCTTTCGTCTGGAGGGTTAGCCCCTCCGAGGTAGAGGGTAGACCGCCTTTTATGTGTTCTGACTTTCCGTGAAGTTAGTGTACCATGTAATTCTATAAACATCAATCAAAAATCTTGAAGAAGCTCCCTCTTTCTGAATATGAATAAGAAAATCTTATATGATACCCTAAGTATACTGATTTCATACGAGAGGGGAATGTGGAAACTCTAAGGGATAAAGAACCATGGCAGTTTTTTTGAGGAATATGAAAAAAGATTCGTGAATAATGGAAACATGATAGACTGGGGAAATTATGAATAACAAAAAAGCCCAGAGATCATCAGAGCTCATAAAGAAGAAAGGGTTTACTTTTTGTTGCTAAAACCTAGCATATAATCAGCGGACACTTGATAGAATTTACATAAGGCTATCAGGTAGTCGATTGGCATTGGTCTTTTTTCTAATTCATATTGAGAATAAGTGGTTTGAGCTATTCCCAACATATCTGCAATCTGCTTTTGTGACAAGTCGTGATCCTGTCTTAAATTTCTCATTCTTTCCGCATAATTCAATTCATGCTCACCTCATAAATATTTTATATGAAAGTGAAATATGATATTGATTTTTAAGTCACAGCGAGTTAAACTTAATTCAGTAACTCACAACGAGTTAAAAAGGCGAGTTATGACTAATGAAAAATAAGTGTATGAGAAAAATAATGGGATTATAAAAAGAAATGTTTTGTTATTTAATACACTGAAAGGCAAATGAAGAGAATAAAACTTGCCACAAAATACATTTACTTTAGGAGGAAATTTACAAATGAAAAGGAAACTGATAATTGCATTAGCGGCGGCTATGACTATCACCTTAGGCAGTGTCGGCGTTGTTTCTGCTGATGATGCGAACTTTGCCCCGTTTATTCCTGTAAAGGAAACACCGATTCGTGACGGCTTTGTCTGGATTGTGGACACGCCTGCTTGGACGGAGACTGTCAATCATCCTGAGGAAGGGCATTATGAGAATGGGGCACTGATTAGCCCTGAAGAAGGACATACGGAAAATGTGCTTGTTACAGAGGCATGGGATGAGGTGATCCATCATGAAGCTGAGTACAAGACTGTACATCATGAAGCAGAATACAAGCACCATGATGCAGTATATGATACTGTTCATCATGAAGAGGTTGGTCATTATGAATTGCTTACAGTTTGTTCTACATGTGGTTATGTTTTAAGGTCTGAAGCAGATATTGAAAGCCATTTCAATCAGAGTCTCGGATGTACAGGTTGGAAAAACGAGGAAAGATGGATTGTAGATACTCCAGCATGGGATGAGCAGGTTCTTGTAAAAGAGGCATGGGACGAGCTTGTAAAAGAAGCATGGGACGAACAGGTGCTTGTAAAAGAGGCATATGATGAGACTATCCATCATGAAGCTGTTTACGAGGACAAGTGGATTGTAGATAAACCTGCTGTTTATGAGCAAATTTGGAAGATCGATAAGCCCGCATGGACGGAGACTATTGAACACCCCGAAGTAGGTCACTGGGAGCCTATTCCAGAAAATCCTGACGAGCAGGAACCAGAGACACCTCAGAACCCGGACGAGCAGGAACCAGAGACACCTCAGAACCCGGACGAGCAGGAACCAGAGACACCTCAGAACCCGGACGAGCAGGAGCCTGAGACACCTCAGAACCCGGACGAACAGGAGCCTGAAACACCTCAGAACCCGGACGAGCAGAATCCTGAAACACCTGACAACAATCAGAACAACAATGAAAATAACAACCAGAATGAGAACAACTCTCAAAATAACAATGAGAATACTTCCCAGAATAACAATAGTTCTGAAACAAATAACAGTCAGGATGATTCTACAGGAAAACAGCCGCCGAAAACTGGCGATCCTACAAGCTTTGCTTCCCTCTATGCGCTGGCAGGAAGTGCGCTGGCTGGCATTGGAGCAGTAAAACTGAAATTTAGGAAAAGAAAATAAATCTTTTTGAAAAGGGAATCTTCGAGGTGAAAAAAGCGTCTTCATGCGCCACATGCTTTTGGCAATGGGTAAAGGAGATGTCGGGAGTGACGCTCCGACCGAAGATTCTCTTTTATATAAATAGGCTTTACCCGAATAATTATTTGAGGTGGAAGATTTCGTACCCGTCCACACGCCGCTGGTTTGACAGGGGAAACCCGAGAGATGCAGGAGAATGGTACGCCTGCCAAATAATTGTTCGGTTGAGCAAATATAGATTATGAACGCCGCCAGTCAGTAAATGTCCGGCGTTTTTTTATATTCATTTTTAGGAAAGAAAAGTGACGCTTGCCCGAACATCCCACCGCCCTGTTAGGTACACCGATGCTTCGGGCATCCTGCGGAACGCTGGGTGGTGAGATGGTGGACAGGGATTATATTATTTTTCCAATTCTTTCAGGATATCAAATAGAATCAGGAATCCGGCTTTTAGTCCGATGGCAGTATACGCTTCTGCCACTTCGCTTGTAAGATTGTTGGCAAGGTCTATGAAAGGCTGAATGGATTCTATATTCTGTGTTTTTAGATTTTCTTCATATTCTTTGTAAGCTTTTTCTAATTTTTTATCATAGTCTTTTTCTGGGAAGAGAGATTCAATGGCTGATCCATAGATAAGGTAATCAGCAAGTCCCTGTAAAGTTGCGCGTCTAAAAATATCCTTTGTAATATTCATTTTTGCCTCCATAAATTATTAAATTTTTTGTGAGAATGAATATTATACATTGTGCCTGATAGATAATATTTTCGAGTAAAATGTGACAGCATTTGTGAACAGTGGTGTGACGTAAAATGAAGTATTCCAGTGTGTAAGACGGAGCGTGATAGAAAACGTTACACAAAACGTTACACAAAATGCGCCAAAAAATTTGATTTTGAGAGTGTCGGGGGTTGCGCGGCTTATGTCCAAAAAACGTTGATTTTATACAATGTCATTAACTTTAGCAAAGAGCAGAAATCGTAAGCATTTATAAAACTATGATTCCTGCTTTTTGTTTGTATATGGGCATACTTATCCCCTTCTCTTTGTACTCGTATTTTTTAGCTCAGTACGCTCTTTTATGGGTATTCGAATATTTTCCTGCTAATTGCCCTTTCGTTCTGGTATAATGCCGATCAGGACGAATGGGAACAAGATTTTTACTGATATCTTCATATATTTGCTGAAATAACATATTTTTCTTTTGACCATCCGTTTCAAGAAGTATATAAATCAGATCATTTTTTAAGATTCCAATACTAACAGTCTGATTGATCATCATTTTATGTTTTCTGTTCGCTTCTTTCTGATCCAGTTCACGCTCCAATGGTATTTAGATAATAACTTCAATTTAATATCAGTAGGGTCTAACAAAAAAT
>JAUUSJ010000251.1 GCA_030841965.1 Blautia sp. | reverse complement strand
AGACAGACAGACAGACAGACAGACAGACAGACAGACAGACAGACAGACAGACAGACAGACAGACAGACAGACAGACAGACAGACAGACAGACAGACAGACAGACAGACAGACAGACAGACAGACAGACAGACAGACAGACGGACGCTTAAGGTTTGTAGTAAGTTAGGAGAGCCATTGGAAAGAAATCTACTTTTCAGTGGCTTTGTGTTTAGGCAATATCGTATCTTTATGTTTTTATGGGGAGTTTTGTGGAGGTGGATATTAGAATGGGCGTATCCTAGCTTGCCCTCTTGGCTGGGTATTAGATAGATGGGCTATTTTAGTTCCAACTGTTTTCTGATGAATTTTGCAGAATAAAAAATAAAATTGGGAGTCTACAATGGACAATATAAAGTAGAAAATGGTTTTAATTATAAAAAATTAATAGTTAAATTGAAAAGGTTTATAAAAAAGAGAAGAGGGATGTAAAGATGAGAGAGAAACCATTTATTATATTGAAGCGTCGGGGTGAGCAGGTTCGACTATATCACCAAGAAATTTTTTATATTGAGAGAAATCTAAGGAAGACAAAGTTCCACTGTATAACGGAAGAATATGAATGCTCAGAGAAATTGTCTAGTTTTGAGGAGAAATTAGGAGATAGTTTTATCAGATGTCATAATAGCTTTCTTGTAAACTTGAATTATGTAAAAACTATGAGGAGAAATGAAATTATTTTGAATAACGGAGAGAGAATTTCGGTTAGTAATAGTCGAAGTAAGGTGACGAGAGAGGCTTTGCTTCGATATCTGACAAATACAGAAGATGAATAGATAAATTTAGAACTCAGATAGGCTTAAAACTTGGATGGATTTAAAATTTGAAATTTGAAGTGGAAATTCCCGATAATTTCGTTGCAGAGTAGTTTACATAGTAATAATGAGGAGGGAAGAAAATGATATGAAAGAAAAATTTTAGAAAGATTAGATTAGTACATATTAGTATCTTACTATTAATAAGTTTATTGATTCAACTCTTTCCAGTAGGGAGAGGAATGTTTTTTGGCTCGGAGGGGGATTGGTTAACACAGCATGTGGCAATCGCAGATAGTTTAAGACAGACTATATTGGAGACAGGTTCTTTTTTTCCGCAATATATTCACCTTGGAGGGGGCAGTAATATTTATGATTTTGCCTATTATGGATTATTTCGATTGGATGTACTTGTCTCATGTCTATTTCCTAATATTGAGATGAAGTATTTTGTAGGGGGATATGCGCTAATAGGAGTAGTTGTGAGCACGGCAGTCTGTTATTTATGGCTTTGTAGAGAAAAAAATTTCTCCAATATAGAAGAGAGAGAAAGGGTTAAAATCGATGATTTTGGGGTTGATATGGAAGGAAAGAATAAAAATGAGTGGAAGGCTTTTTGGGGAGCTTTTTTGTTTGCCTGCTCGTCTTGTTTTTATCAGGCTCATCATCAGATTATGTTTGTAAATTATATGCCATTTTTGCTCTTAGCTCTTATCGGGGTCGATTGGGTATTGGAGAAAAAGAATCCGATTCTCTTGACGATAGCGCTATTTGGCATTTATATGCATAGTTTTTATTATTCAATATCGTGTCTGACGGTAATACTTCTATATATGGTTTGGAATATAACGAGCAAATCTGATAATGTTTTTTCACTGCATTTTTGGAGAGAGGAGAAGGAAAGAGAGATAGTTTTATCGATGGCAGGGGCGATTTTTTTGTCAATTGGAATGGCGGCATTTCTTCTATTGCCAGTTGGAATGGATATTTTATCGACAGTAAAAGACGGAGGAAGGTCTGCAAGCCAGGGCATTGGGCTTATAAGCTTGAGTATGGAGGGACTTTTATATTCCCCATACGGTTGTGGAATGACGATACTCATTTTGTATCTTGTTATTTCTGCTTTGAAGAATATAAAAATGAGATGGCTATCTATCGGATTGCTTTTGAGTATGATAATTCCAATCATACCGTTCGCATTGAATGGATTTTTGTATGCACAGATGAAAATATTGATTCCCTTCCTCCCATTGCTTGTGCTCGTCGCTTCGGAGGAGCTATATAGAATAAAAGAAATGAGGGAATTTCCAGTGATTCCAGCATTTCTTTGTTTTTTTGTGGCAATTTTTTCTAGCTGGAGAGCGATTGTTTTGATAGATACAGGATTTCTATTGATTTGGATTTCTATTTGTCGAGTTTTTGCGAAGAAAGAGAGAAAAAAGAGAGAGAAACGGGTAAGGTTTAAAGTATTTTATTTTATATTTTTTATGCCGTTATTATTGAGTGTGGGAGTAAATAGTAGTGATTCGTATTTAAAACAGCTCTGTGATGAGATGGGGATTTCTGCTGCCAAGCGAAGTGAAGGGTATGTGGATGCAAATGATAAGAGACAGGAGCATTTTACGAAAGAGGAACTAGAACGAGAGGTGGATACCTCGAATTACCGGTTAGATACGGTGGCGAATACGCTTGCGAATATAAATATGCTTTATAGCGGAAAAATACATCGCACAACGATGTATTCTTCTATAACAAATAGTGAGTATGCGACATTTTATTATGATATGATGCATAATGCAATAGGAATCAATAATAGGGTGGCATTGATGCAAGGGAATTCCATTTTTAACTGGTGGATGGGAGTGCGATATTTGATTGTGGAGAAGGGAAAGATTCCAGCAGGCTATCAAGTTTTGAGGGAGAAAGGGAATTCTTTTCTTGTGGAGAATAAGACAGTACTTCCAATCTGCTATGGCATGACAAATCAAGAAGAGATAGAGAATGCTCTAGATAGTGAGAAAGCGAAGCAAAATTGGGAGGCGAAATTTAAGAAAGAATCCATTAATTCTGTTTTTTCAGAGAAAGAATTAGAAAATTTATTATATCCTTCGGGGGAGAGGGAGCATTATAAAATTCCACTTCGGAAAAATCTTTCGGGGAAGATTTTGGTGATTCAGTTTTCGGTAAAGCAGGAGGGAAAAGAGGCGGTGGAAATTTTGATTCAAGGTGTGAAGAATAAGCTTTCAGGAGAAAATGCACCGTATCCAAATGAAAATGAGAAATTTACGTATTTGATTTCTGTCGGAGAGAATATGGAGGCATTAGATGTGTGGATGTCAGGTGGGGAGTATAGTGTTTCTGATATGGTTGTTTATACGGCCGATGAAGAAGAAGTGAAAGAGAGAGAGATTATTATAGGGAAGACTGTGAGTGGAGAAGAAGGGGAGGAAAAGAGAGAGAATGGGGAAAATGAGATTTATACTGGAGAAATAGAAATGCCGGAAGATGGATATTTTATGACGACGTTTCCGTATCGAGAGGGGTATCAGGTTCAAGTGGATGGAGAAAATAGAAAGGCACAGAAGATAAATATGGTATTTTTGGGGATTCCGCTGGAAAAGGGGAGTCATGAGGTATGCATTCGGTTTATTGCTCCAGGGTATCGAGTTGGAGTGGGAATTAGTATAGTGGCATGGGGGATTTTTGGAGGGGAGTTGATTATGAGAAAGAAAAAGAAAAGGAGAAGATGAGATTCGTTGAGGAGAAAAATGATATATGGTAGGGGAGATTAAGAGGGTAAGAGGTTAAGAGATTAAGAGACGCAAAAAGAGCAAGCCTCTATCTCCTCCGCAAACACGTTCGTTCCCACGGTTTTTCGACATACGCTGATATATGCCGCTTCCCGCAAACTCGCAGCTACGCTGCTCAGACAGTGCTCCAGCGGCAAAGCAATGTCATTTAGTTAAGATTGAAGTAGA
>JAUUSJ010000250.1 GCA_030841965.1 Blautia sp. | reverse complement strand
TTATTATAGCATGTATTTTATTTATTTAATACTATTTCAGTAAAAATAGATAGATCATTTCAGACAGACGCCATTCATCCCACGGTCTAAAGACCATGGGTTTTCTGGCTAAAATATTATAAACTGCCCGAAAAAATTAAGCAACCGTTTTTGGCTATTTCGTATTAGAAATTTCTCTCAATGTATCAAATGTTTCCCTCATATCTCGATGTACCAGATGATTGCGCAGTTCATATATTTTTCTATAATAATCTTTGTTTTCCTCTATCGGCTCAAAGGTATCTTTGATAATTAAATTTTTCTCAAATACCGCTTTCAAATCATCAATATCTCCGACTGCGTAGGCGGCCGCAGCTGCATCTGTCATGACAGCTCCCTGAGCAGTCTTTAATGTGACAATTTTGCTGTCCATCATATCTGCTTTAATCTGATTCCAAAGGTCGGATTTGCTTCCGCCCTCAGTCACAGTTATGATGCTTAAATCGACACCAGCTTTTTTATAAATATCTGTCACTCCTATATAATCATATCCTATCGCCTCCAAGACAGAGCGCCATAAAACAGCCTGGTCAGTATCCATTGTCATATTAAGGAAGCATCCGCTCGCCGCAGAAAGTTCCCCGACACCACCTGTAAGATAAGGCAAAAATAGCACACCATTTGAGCCGACTGGAATTTTTTTCGCTCTTTTTGTGAGCTCATCAAAATATGCTCCGTCCCCAATTTTATCGCAAATATTATCTCGAAACCAGCGAAGCGCTAAACCTCCCGTGCGGATAAATCCCCAATAAAAATATGTATCTGGCAAGGTTCCGCTATTAAATATCAAGTCAGTTCCCGGACTGGAAAGCTCTGGGATAATATCATTCACAGCGATGCAAAACATCGCACAAGTTCCAGCCACGTCGGCGGCTTTTCCCTCGTCAGTTACGCCACAGCCAATCATACTCTGCATCGTATCCCCTGCCCCCGCACAGACTGGAGTTCCCTCTGGAAGCCCTGTCAAGTCAGCATATTCCTTTGTTACCGTCCCGATAATATCCCATGGTTTTACAATCTTCGGAAGATATTCCTTTGGCAACTCTAAAATCGCCAGCTGCTCATCACTCCAGACTTTTTTCTTGACATCATATCCAAGACTCCATCCAGAGAGCGTGCCCCAGTCAATAAATGCATCTTTTGCCTTTAGCCCAACTAGATGAGATAAAATATAAGGGGCATTATGGACAAATTTCTTGCCTCTTTTTTGAAATTCTTCGGAATTTGCCATCAGCCAGCGGGCAAACATCGCTGGGAACATACAGTTTGGAACTGGATTTCCCGTCTCTCTCGCCCAGATATCCAGATTCATCTTTGCAAAATGAGCCGCATCATCTTTTGTCCTCGAATCGAGATAATTAATATACGGTGTGATGGCATTAAAATCCTCATCGACACCGACAATTCCCATAATAACACCGTCGCCAAACACCGCTCGAATTTGACCAATATCCAAGTTTTTCGCCCGCATCTGCTCTATGCAACCTCTGATACTCTTTACTGCCGCATTTAGATAATCATCGGCATCCATCTCAACCCAGCCTGGATTTGGATATACCAAAGTTGTAGGATGGCTCATCTCAGCCACACATTCCATCTCACTATTATAAACTGCTGCCTTTACACTCTGCGTTCCTGCGTCGAAACCAAGATAATATTTTTCCATAAAATAACCTTCTTTCTTATTTGATATCCTGGCGGGGCTCGACAAATTTGAAACCTATGATCATAAAAAGCTCCATTATACAAAAAGTATAACGGAGCTAGACCTATCCATCCAATCATTCATCTTCTCACATCCAGACTATACTGTCGGCTCTGGAATCTCACCAGATCCTGCCAAACGGCTCGCGGGCTTTACCGCCGGTGGGGAGTCGCACCCCGCCCCGAAGATACTGTATTTGTTTTTCTTTAGTATAATATGAAATCCTCTATATTGCAAGTAGATTTCTGTAGTTTCGCACTATAAATTTCCTAGACAATAGCTGCGTTTTTCCATTTTCCTCCGAAGAATCGAATCACAAAACAGATAGAACGGAAAACCCAGTCAATCACCATGGCTACCCAGACACCGAATACTCCCCATCCGACATATCTTCCAAGCAGATAGCTAAAGGCAATTCTAAAAATCCACATAGATAAAATCGCAATTATCATACAATGCTTGGCATCTCCCGCCGCACGGAAGACAGATGGCAGTGAGAAGGAAATCGGCCAGATGGTGATACAACTTATCGTGTGGAAATAAATGATCTGCCTTGTTGTATCAGCGGTAAGGTCAGATAGGTTATAGGCTCTTATAATAATTGGCAAAATTGCGATAATCAGAGCGTTCATAATGAATAATCCGATATAGACAACCCCAATTAATTTTTTCATATAGTAGTAAACCTGCTCATAGTCATTGGCACCGACGCATCTTGAGATTACCGTAGTAATAGCAAGACCGATGGCCATTCCAGGTAGGATTTCAAATAAAGCCACCATATTCGAGACTGCATTCGCGGCAATTGCATATGTTCCAAATGAGGATACTAGGCTTAATACAATGATTTTTCCAAGCTGAAACATACTATTTTCTAGTCCATTTGGCACGCCGATTTGGAGGATTCTCTTTACCATCTTCCAGTCAAAATGGTATTTTTCTTTTTTGATATGTACTAAGTATTTCTCATTAAATAACATTCCGACGATGAGAATTCCTGCTACCATACGGGATACGAGAGTTGGGATGGCAACGCCCTCGGTTCCTCGGTGGAAGCCGTAGATAAGGATTGCATTTCCGCTGACGTTTATAATATTCATAATGATGGATACTCGCATTGAGATTTCGGAGTTTCCCATGGCTCGAAATATGGCTGCTCCTCCGTTATACATTGCCATAAATGGGATAGAGGCGCTGACGATAAGTAGATATGTATTGGCATGTGCCATAACGTCCGGCTCTATCTGACCGAAAATACCGTGAAGGATGAGGTTTCTGGCGAGGTATACTATGATGGTAATAATAACAGATGCCATTGTGACAAAGCTGACTAATTGAGTGGCAGATTCACAGGCTTTTTTCGTCTTTTTTTGACCGAGATACTGACCTGAGACGACGGCTCCACCTGTGGCTAGGGCAGCGAAGGCATTTAGGAGGAGTACCATGATATTATCTACTAAAGATACGCCTGAGACTGCGGCTTCTCCGACGCTTGCTATCATAATGCTGTCTGCCATACCGACTAGGACGGAGAGAAATTGTTCGATAAGTAAGGGGATAATGAGAGCCACTAAATCTCGATTGCTAAAGAGATAGTGGCTTCTGTCTATCTTTTGTTTCATTTTTTACTTCCTTTCTTTATTGTGGCTCCTGGATATCAAAAGGAGTGTTTTGGTTGAATAAACAAAAATAAGTTAAAAAATACGGTATATTTTCTTTATAAAATAAATACCGTTCTTTTTTTATCTTAAGACTATATGTTTATAATGTCAACCTTTTGAAGGGGAAATTCTTAGATTTTGAGTTTGGTGGAGATATGGGGAGGGAAGCAAAGGGAGTTGGAGGTAAATGCAAAGGGGGTTGGGGACAGATGGAAAGGGGGGGTGGAGACAGACGCAAAGGGAATTGGAGACAGATGGAAAGGGAGGTTGGGGACAGACGCGAAGGGAATTGGAGACAGATGGAAAGGGAGGTTGGGGACAGACGCGAAGAGAGTCCGAAGATATGTCCTCTAAAAACACGTTCGTTCCCACGGTTTTTCGA
>JAUUSJ010000249.1 GCA_030841965.1 Blautia sp. | reverse complement strand
GTGGGAACGAACGTGTTTTTAGAGGACATATCTTTGGTCTCTCTTTGCGTCTGTCTCTACTTCTTTTCCGTCTGTCCCCACCTCCCTTCGCGTCTCTCTTCACTACACCAAAATCATAACAAAAACTTTACACTATTCCTTTGAAAGTGCGTTTTTACAATATTAAGAAAAATGTAATAAAATAAGGGGAATATCTTGTAAAATATAGGTTAATACGATATAATAAGGGCTAAATTTGACAATTTAGTATAAAGATTTTGTAAAGAAAATATATTATAGAAGATTTTAGGCGAAGGGGTGTGAAGCAGAAGGTGAGAGCATTATTTATTATAAATCCATCTTCCGGAAAACAGAATATTAAAGAGACGATTCGAGGTATTTG
Organism: Blautia sp.; assembly: GCA_030841965.1. Taxonomy (GTDB): domain Bacteria; phylum Bacillota; class Clostridia; order Lachnospirales; family Lachnospiraceae; genus JAUUSJ01. Next base: position 3,409 of record JAUUSJ010000249.1, on the reverse strand, counting down.
TGGACGTTTAGTTGTGAGCGAGATAGCGAATACGATTGATGTATTTTATACAGAAAAACAGGATGATGCAAAGGATAGAGCTGCGGCTTTGAAAGAAGGAGAGTATGATTTTGTTGTATCTGTCGGAGGAGACGGTACATTGAATGAAGTAATTAATGGGTTAGTTATCAGTGATTGTAAAATTCCTCTTGCTATTATTTCGGCGGGAACGGTGAATGATTTTGCAAATTCAATGGGATTGCCACAAACTCCGAAAGCATTTTGTGATATGATAAAGAATTTTAAATATCAGGAGGTAGATGTCGGGAAGGTCAATGATAAGTATTTTATTAATGTAATTGCAGGTGGATTATTGACCGATGTCGCCTATAAGGTGCCAAAGGATAGAAAGGCAGTGATGGGGAAATTTGCCTATTATCTGGAGGGAGTTAAGGATTTACCGAATCAGATTTTTAATACAGTTAGCTTAAAATTTGAGTCCGAGGAGTATACGCAGGAAGAGAATATTATGCTTTTTCTTGTTATGAATTCCAATAGTGTCGGTGGTTATAAGGATGCGGCGCCATTTGCCTCGGTGTCAGATGGAGTGCTCGATGTCGCAGTTTTGAGAAAGTTGGAGTTTTTAGAGATTTCTGATTTAGTATTTAAGTTAATGCAGGGAGATTATACAAAACATCCGGCTGTACAGTATTTTCAGACAAAGAATTTAAAGGTGTCGAGTGTCGGAAATGACGGTTCTACGGCGATTGATTATGATGGAGAATTATTGGAGGAGGGACTTCCGATAGAAGTATCTATTTTACCAAAAAAGGTGAAGATTTTAGTTCCGTAGGTTAGAGAGAGGTATAGAGAGAAGAAAAATATAGAGAAAAAATATCATAAAAGAAAACGATAATAATAAAAAGAAAACAATAATAATAAAAAGAGAACGATAAAAGATATGTTTTTGTTACTTTCTGATTGTTAGATTTTTAAGTCCAATATTTGGAGACATATCATTTTGAATCGTTCTCTTTTTATTATTTTTTGTTTTAATCTGTAAGTTGCTTTCTATTTTTTTTAATATTGTTTTTTGTTTTAATCTGTAAGCTACTTTCTATTTTTTTTAATATCGTTTTTTGCTTTAATCTGTAAGCTGCTTTCTATTTTTTTAATATTGTTTTTTGTTTTAATCTGTAAGCTGCTTTTTATTTTTTTTAATATTGTTTTTTGCTTTAGTCTGCGGGTTATCTTTTTAGTTTCCTCTTTTTTCGTTTTTCACTTCCGAGAATGCTGTGAATTCCGACAATCATAATGAAAACGAAAATACAAGATACAATTAAAAAAGCAAGTAAATTTCTGTGAGCCAATGCTCTCTTGATAATTCTGATAGGAGTAGGGTCATCATTTGTGACATGGATGATTTCGGGTTGACGTTCTATCTCAATCTTGTCGACAGGAGGGGAATAGGAGATAGGAAGTCTAGTCAGTTTTTCTTCTCCGTTTAAAATGTCTAGGTTACCGAGTAGTCCAGTCTCGTCGTCAGGAGAGATATAAAACTTAAAGGATAAATCATCCGTCTCTACAGATTGAGGTAAGACAACCTGATAATTCGTATCGATACTTGGCTCTAGTTTTTCCATATCATCTACGGTCACACTCTCAAAATACTTTGTATGTATTAATTTCTCACTCAGAGGGAAATCCTCGAGAGGAGTGAGAAGATGGTAGTTGTCAAATCCGTAGTTAAATAATTTCTTCGTATCTTTGTAGGCATTTTGATATCCTTCTGCTTCCAGAACAACACAAATTAATTCAAGGTCTCCTTTTTTAGCGACCGATACGAGAGTATTGCCCGCTTTTGTTGTGTATCCAGTCTTGCCATACTCAATTCCATCGTAGTGATACTCTGTGTCTTGAAGCATCTTATGGTGGTTTGATAAATAGCGTTTTTCCACTGTTTTCTTCGTCTTTGGAATGGTGTGAGTCAAGCTGGACGCAATCTCACAAAAATCTTCATTCTGGATAGCTGCCTGTGTAATCAATGCCATATCATACGCCGTCGTATAATGATTTTTACTGTGAAGACCGTGAGGATTCACAAAATGAGAATTTTTACAGCCAAGTTCGTCGGCTTTTTCATTCATCATCGCAGCGAATTTTTTCACACTGCCTCCGACATTATCTGCGACACCTGCGGATACATCATTTGCCGAGGCGAGCATTACTGCGTAGAGACAGTCTTCCAGAGAAATCTCTTCCTTTGGCTCGACACCAATACGAGAGCTATCTTGTTCTACAGCGTCTAATACTTTTTTCTTAAACTTAATCTTATCATCTAAATCTGCATTCTCCAAAGCGACTAAGGTAGTTAAAATCTTAGTAATACTGGCAGGATAATGCTTTTCATCCTGATTTTTCTGGTATAAAATAGCGCCAGTTTTCGCCTCCATTAAGATAGCAGCAGAAGAATTCACCTTCGGAGTATCGATAGAGTCATCTGTTATAACCGTATGAGTCGGCGAAGTCGTAGATTTTAACCTCTCTTCCGTAGTAGCCTCTTCTTCTGTCTCCTCATCAGAGCTGGCCTTTGTAGATTTCTCCCCTTCTGTAGAAACTTTTTCTGTATCCGTCTCTTCCTCAGTGACCTCTTCCTTTTTGGAATCTTTCTCGGTGGTCTCCTCGTCTTTAGAGGTTTCTTCCTCAGTGACTTCCTCTTTTTTAGAATTTTCCTCTTCGGTAGTTTCTTCCTTTTTGGAAGTTTTTTCCTCAGTAGTCTCTTCTTCTTTAGACTCTTCTTCTGTAGTTTTTTCAGAACTGTCTTTCTTAGATGATGTCTTTGTCTCTGTTGTCGTCTTCTTACTTTCCTTTGCGTAGGAAATAGAAGGCGTCACAGTGACAGCAACTAATAATAATACAAGAAAAGTGGCTATTAATCGTTTCATTTTATCTCCCTCGTGTATTTTAAAATTAAATGGTTTATTGTTCAATCAATATGATATATATAATATTGGGACCAAAGCTCTTTTGACTCTAGTATCATATATATTTATATTATGATATATAGATAGTTTTCTAGTATATAGTGAATATATAGTCGATATCTTCATTCGCTCAACGATAGTCGAGCAAAGCTCCCATAAAATCTACTATCCGTTACAGTATACAATATTTTTCGTCAATTGTGAATACCTAAAAACAGCAAAGAAAGTATAAAATTTTTGTAGGTAAAAAAGCAGGTAACTTATATTAAATCTATATAGTAGCTATCCCTATGGTATCTTGCCAGTACACATGCTATGCTCTAATAAAGCTGAAGACCATATTTGGAAGCTATCCCTATAGAATCTTGCCAGTACACAGCGAAGAGAGGTGGGAGATATGTCCTCCAAAAACGATAGAGAGTGGAGCGGTTTTTCGATATACTTAG
>JAUUSJ010000248.1 GCA_030841965.1 Blautia sp. | reverse complement strand
TCTACGTTCCACTCCGGTCGGCGCTAAACGGGCGTCACTGGCGCCCAGCGCCTCAAAAACATTCATAATCCGCTCATTTTTCTCCGAAAAATGGCTACTTATTCCTGTTTTTGGCGGGTCCCAAGTTCAAAAATCCTCTTGCAAGCAAGTTTGCATCGGATTTTAGACCTTTAAACCCTGGTATCATTTCATAATGTATCATATCATATAATAATATAGAAGGCAAAGAAGATTTTTGTGAAAACAATATTGTGTTTTCATTAAAAATAGAGTAAGATAACTTAAGAGAATCTGCAAAGTTACGATAAGGCTTTGGAGATTCTCGAGTGAAGTTTGAGGGTAACTTTGCCGCAAACTTATATATTGAGAATTGCGGGAGCACATTGTGCGGAGCAATCTGGTATCAAAGGGGTCAAAAGACCTTTTGACCCTGGTATCATATATTTTAATCTAAGAAATTTGAGGTAAATAATTATGGGAAAATATTTTGGGACAGATGGCTTTCGAGGAAAAGCGAATGAAGTATTAACAGTAGAACATGCTTTTAAAGTAGGACGTTTTCTTGGATGGTACTATGGAAAGGAAGGGCATAAGGCGAGAATCGTCATCGGAAAGGATACGAGAAGAAGCAGCTATATGTTTGAGTATGCCTTAGTGGCAGGACTTACAGCGTCAGGGGCGGACGCATATTTACTACATGTAACGACAACACCTAGTGTATCCTATGTCGTGAGGACAGAAGATTTTGACTGTGGAATTATGATTTCTGCGAGTCATAATCCTTATTATGATAATGGAATTAAAGTTTTAAATGGACTTGGACAGAAGATGGAGGCCGATGTGGAGACCAAAATCGAGGCATATATTGACGGAGTATTTGAGGAGGAAGTTCCTCTTATGACGGAGGATAAGATTGGCTGTGCGATTGACTATTCTGCTGGAAGAAATCGCTATATTGGCTATTTAATTTCCATTGCGACACGCTCCTTTAAGAATTTTAGAGTTGGACTTGACTGTTCCAACGGAAGTGCCTTTGCCATCGCAAAATCTGTATTTAACGCACTTGGAGCGAAGACTTACGTTATCAATAGCGAGCCAGACGGCACGAATATTAATACGGACTGTGGCTCCACTCATATTGAAAAATTACAGGCGTTTGTGAGGGAAAAGGGATTGGATATCGGATTTGCCTATGACGGAGATGCAGACCGCTGTATCGCAGTGGATGGAAATGGCGATGTCGTAGATGGAGACTTGATTTTATATGTCTGTGGTCGTTTTATGAAGGAGCAAGGAAAGCTTGCGAATGATACGGTTGTCACAACGATTATGTCAAATATCGGACTTTATAAGGCGTTTGATAAGATTGGAATTCGATATGAGAAGACGGCAGTCGGTGATAAATATGTCCATGAAAATATGAATCACAATGGATACAGCCTTGGAGGCGAGCAGTCTGGACATATTATTTTCAGCCAGTATGCTGAGACAGGAGATGGAATTTTGACTTCTCTTATGCTGATGGAGGCAGTGATTGAGACAAAGACACCGCTCGAACAGTTGGCGAGTAGGGTGGAGATTTTCCCACAGCTTCTAGTGAATGTGAAAGTAAAGGATAAACAGAGTGTACTCGACAATGAGGCGGTTCAAAGAGCTGTCCAAAAGGCAGAGGAGGAGCTTGGAGAGGACGGAAGAATTCTAGTGAGACCAAGTGGCACAGAGCCGCTAATTCGTGTCATGGTCGAGGCGAAGACAGACGAAGTTTGCAAGCAGCATGTGGATGCAGTCATCGATGTCATAAAGGCAGAGGGATTAGCATAGGGGGAATAAGAAAAATAAAAACCAGAAATGGGGTGCTACTACAAAGATGAAGTTAAAAAAGAGCAAAGAAGAGGGAAGCAGACAATCCGGCGAAGTAAAGAAAATACAGTTTTATATACATACACCAGGTATGATAGTTTCCATTTTGCTCTGGATTTTATTGATATCTTGTATTGTATCGGTAGTGAGATTGGGGATTTTTCCAACACATTTTATTGTCCTTTTTGCAATTATCCTTTGTCTGGTCTCTTTTATCGCATTATTAACGCAGTTTACAGAGCATATGTGTAAGAAGGGAATGATAATGGCGGCTATTTTATGTCCGATTCTCCTTTTTTTGACGGTTCAGATAAGGAATACAGATGAAGTGATAAAGGCGATTACGGATGTCGACAAGCAACAGGTGAAAATGTCAATTATCGTTCGCACAGATGATGATGCTCAAAATATTTCCGATGTTGAAGATTATAAATTTGGAATTCAAGAAGAGATAGACTCGAATCTGTTTAAAAAAGCGAGAGGAATTTTAAAAAAGGAGTATGGCAAGTCAATCAAGGTGAAAAAATACTCTGGTTTGGAAGACCAGATTGGAGCGTTATATAATGAGAAAGTAGATGCCATTCTCCTGAACGAGGGAATTCGTCCGCTTATTAATAAAGTTTATAAATCTTTTGAGGAGAATACAAAAGTAATAGGAACTGTGACGTTGGATTATGATATTGAGTCCAAAAAAGAAGCGGATATAGAGGAGAGCTTCTTTAATTTACTATTAGTTGGAATAGACGAGGAAAAAAAGATTACAACAAATACGATGAGTACGACACATATGCTCGTGACAGCGCATCCAAAGACGAGACAGATGCTTGTCGTGACGATACCGGATACGTACTATGTATCTCTCGGCAAGCAGACGGACGAGAAAGCAGATTTACTTGGAATGGCGAATACTGTAAATTTAGACTATTTGACTGAGGCGGTGGAGGAGCTTTATAATACTCATATTAATTATTTTGTGAAATTTAATCAAAATGGACTCGCAGATATTATTGATGATTTCGGTGTGATTGCGGTGAAGTCAGATTACTCCTTTGGGACATCGGATAAGAAATACTATTTCCGAAAAGGAATTAACCATATGGATGGCGAGGAGGCTTTGGCATACTGGAATGAGAGTGATAATGTGGAAAATGGCGAGGTTCAGAGAAGTCGAAACCAACAGTATGTGTTGGAGGGAATTTTTGATAAAGTATTATCTCCTTGGATGTTGCTTCACTATTCTTCTGTTTTGGAGTCTATTGAGAAGAATTTTGAGACAAACTTAAGTGAGGTGCAGCTAAAAACGCTGATTCGAGACCAGATTTCCTTTAGTAAGAAAAAGAAATGGAATGTGGGCTCCGTCATTGCCAATGGTCTGAATACTAGAAAATATACGTATTATTCTTCGGAGCGCTCTGTGCCTGTCATCGTTCCGTCTGAGAGGACGACGGATATTATTCAGTCGTTAATTAAGAAGATACAAAAGGGGTACGAGATTAGCACGGATGATTTGACGATTCCGATGGTGGACCAGAAAAAGGATGATGATTAAAATGGGTCAGATTATAGATGACATTTGTCAGATGTAATCTGGCCTTTTTACTATGAAAGCTCCGTCAAGCAGCTGTGCAGATGGGAAAGCTTGCTTGCCCAGATGTACAGATAGTTGACGGACTAAGCTGTATGAGCACGTAGAGCGGTAGCTTGGAGTGTGAATACAGCTGGTGATTGCGGGAGCGCCGAAGGTGCGGAGCAATCAGCTTTCATGATGGAGGGAGACGCAAAGAGAGTCCGTCGATATATCCTCTAAAAACACGTTCGTTCCCACGGTTTTTCGACATACGCTGATTTTTGTCGCTTCCCGCAAACTCGCAGCTATGCTGCTCAGACAGTGCTCCAGCGACAAAGCTAAGTATATCGAAAAACCGCTCCAC
>JAUUSJ010000022.1 GCA_030841965.1 Blautia sp. | reverse complement strand
CGAAAAACCGCTCCACTCTCTATCGTTTACGGAGGAGATATCTGCTTGCTCTCTTCGCTGTGTACTGGCGAAACATTAGATAATATATAATCATCCAGAGAATTTTAACATTTATAGGAGGGAGTCAATTTTGGTTTTTATTAAGTCGAATGCTACATCGTTTCTGCCGTCGTTTATAATGATGTCTGCCATGTTCTTTGTCGGCTCAACATAGAGATAATGCATTGGCTTAACGGTTTCTAAGTACTGGGTGATGATTCCTTCCATATCTCTTCCTCGTTCTTTTACGTCTCTAAGAATTCTTCTGGTAATTCTCTCGTCTGCATCCGCATCCATGAATATTTTAATATCCATCAGGTTGCGAAGCTCTTTATCTTGGAATGTCAAGATTCCTTCCACTATAATGATGGGGCTTGGTTGAATTTTGATTGTCTCTGGTTTTCGATTATGGATGGAATAATCGTAAATTGGACATTCAATCGCCTCTCCCTCTTTTAATTTTTTGATATGCTCGACAAGCATTTTTGTATCTAATGAGTCTGGATGGTCATAATTTATCTTTTTTCTCTCTTCTAATGATAGATTATCTTGTCTTTTATAATAATTATCGTGATAAATTACGGTAATTTTGTCTTTGTATAAATCTAATAGGCGGTTCGTAAAGGTGGATTTTCCCGAGCCAGAACCACCTGCAATTCCTATAATAAAACAATTCATTTCTTACTCCTTTTTTTGTGTAGATTAGATATGATATAAGTAGCCATTTTTCGGAGAAAAACGAGCGAATTATTCAGATGTTTTTCTCTCCAATCAATACTTTCTTTCCGTTAAACGCAAATCCATAATGACGAATTCTCTCCTTTGAAATTCCCCGTGAAATTAACTCCCTATCGTATTTCATTTTATCAATCTGCTCTAGGGCATTTTGTATTGCTTTTTCAAGAGTGATATCTTTTTTAGAGTCAAACACTTTAAACTCCATAATAATCGCATCATCTGCGGAATTTTTGGGTTCCATCATAACATCGTATCTTCCAAAACCACTCTGTCTATTGGAGCGAATATAATAGCGACCTGCCAAGTCTACAATAAGTCCCAGAACAAAACCATGGTAGAAGCGCTCTGGATGTGTTTTTTCTGACGGCTTTCTCCCAACGTCAAAGCTACTAAACATTTCTTCTGACACCTCATTTATAAACTGATTCATATAATCCAAATCACCGACAAGAAGCGCCTCCTTAAAATCACTGTAGGAAGTGATATCTTCTGGAAACCAACCTTGCAATCATATTTTTAAACATCAACTCAACTTCATGATTCGTAATCTTTAGTTGATAGATGAACTTACCTATCTCTCTTTTAAATTCTTTTTTTACTGGTTTTAAATATCCACTTGCAACCAAAAGACTCCAGATTGCTCCTTTTGTTTGATTTAACTGCTCAAAAATAACCTGTTCATCTAGCTCCGTCTCTAAACTATTTCCCGCAAGAAGCTCTTCCATTTGCATCTTTAACTTTGGAGTTCCTTGTCTAATGAACTTAGAGACTAGTTTGTTCGAGCTAGTATCCGCCCAATACGAGCCGTATAATCCTGAATCCAAAAACTTAGTGATAGACCATGGATTATAAATATCCGTTCTACTCCCAAATATAAAACCATCATACCAAAACTTAATCTCGTCCTTTTCAGCAGAAAGTCCTCTCTCTTCTAAAGCCTTAAATACCTCATCTTCTGTAAAACCAAATGCACTACAATATTGTTCCGATGTAGTCGTAATAACCTCAAAATTATTCAAATCAGAAAAAATAGACTCCTTACTTATCCTTGTAATTCCAGTCATTAAAGCTCGGTACAAATATTTATTCGTCTTAAATGTAGAATTAAATATACTTCGTATCAATGCTGTCAATTCAGACCAGTAACCATTCACATATGCCTCCTGCAACGGTGTATCATACTCATCAAGAAAAACAAGAACCTGTCTTCCATAATACCGCTCCATATAAGACATAAGCCTTTTTAACGCCCACGCTATTGTTGTATCCGTAATCTCTTTTTTCGGGTCTTTATTTTCATCAATATACTGCCCAAACGTATTGTATGTTTTCTTTTCAATCTCGCTCAGAATATTGCCCTCCAAAAGATAAGAATGCTCCTTATATACTTCCTCTAACACGGCAATTATTCCTTCTCTCGTATCCTCCATAGATATCCCCTTAATATCAGCAAAACTTAACGAAATCACAGGAAAACTCCCCTGCAACTGGCGATACTTCTCATTCTTCCAAATAGACAGCCCCTCAAACAAATCTCCTCTATTTTCATATTTCCGAGAAAAAAAGCATTCCATCATATCAAGATTCAATGTTTTCCCAAAACGACGCGGACGGGTGATTAGCGTAACAATATCCTTATTCTCCCACCATTCTTTAATAAAATCTGTTTTATCGATATAAAATAAATCTTCCTCACGCAAATACTTAAAACTCTGACTTCCAATCGAAATTGTTTTTTTCATTCTCCCCTCTCCTTCCGAGAATATTTTTCAAGGACAGTTTTTCCTATCTCTTAAAACACAATTTTTCCTTCTATAATCTAATATAACATACCAGCAAACATTTGTCGAAGCAACTTTCAATAAAAACTAGTCTTTTAAATTCACTTCGGATTACTTATCCCCACATCACATTTACTATAAATCAGTACAACGCACACCCTAATCAGGAAAATCAATTTTTATTCCAATTGTTCTACATAATGTTTTGCCAATACCCAGCGAAGAGAGTCCGTCGATATGTCCTCCAAAAACGATAGAGAGTGGAGCGGTTTTTCGATATACTTAGCTTTGCCGCTGGAGCACTGTTTGAGCACTGAAAGTGCGAGTTTGCGGGAAGCGGCAAATATCAGCGTATGTCGAAAAACCGTGGGAACGAACGTGTTTTGGGAGGACATATCGACGGACTCTCTTCGCGTCTCTTCCCATTACACTAAATTACACGAAAACTCCATTCCCACTGCACCAAAATTATTCAACTAACAAAAATTTTACACTGTCGACTGGCTCTCTCGGCGTCTCCCCAGACATCCCTCCGCCTTCTCAAACCTGCAAAATACAGAAAAGTCACCCCCTACCCATAGAGCGACTTTTCCCAAAAACATATTCTATCTCTTCAAATTCCCAACCTATTTAACCTCATTATGCAATAACTTATGCTCTTTCCCCTTCAAAATTCCATCATACAACGTCTGCACAATCGGATTCTCATTGGAAATCTTAATCTGGGCTGCGCGGTCCACATTATAAATCCCCTCAAATCTCGCCTTCTTCGTCCTAGGTCCAATTGGAAGTGGCTGTCCACCGCCCGCAATACATCCTCTCTTACAAGCCATCACTTCCACAAAATCATAATAAACCTCCCCAGACTCAATCTTATTCAAAACCTCAGCCGCCGAGCGAAGTCCATTGACAACCGCAATCTTAATCTCTCGATCACCTAAAGTTACCGTAGCCTCCTTAATCGACTCCGTTCCTCGAATTCCCGTAAAGCTAATCTTCTCCAAATCTTCTACCTTACTGCTCGCAACTAGCCTGCGAAGTACAGCCTCCGTCACACCGCCAGTCACACCGAAGATAGCAGCCGCACCAGAGGAAAGTCCAAACGGCATATCAAGTGCCTCTGAAGGCATCTGAGCCAAGTCGATTCCGGCCTCCTGAATCATCCTCGTCACTTCCGTCGTTGTTAGTACATAATCTACATTTTTCTCGCCATCTGTATAATGCTCTGGACGAATAATCTCCTCCTTCTTTGCAGTACAAGGCATAATCGATACGACCATCGTCTTCCTCTTATCTTCCTTATTCATCCTTGCCTCTTCCTTGATAAGTGCTCCAAACATCTGTTGTGGAGAGCGACAAGTAGATAAATGTTTCCTAAACTGTGGATACTTCCTCTCGCAAAACTTCACCCAACCCGGGCAACAGGATGTAAAAAGTGGAAGATTTTCTCCCTTTTCCAATCTCTCGACCAGCTCCTTTGATTCCTCCATAACCGTCAAGTCTGCGCCAAAATTCGTGTCATAAATCTCGTCAAATCCCATTCTGCGAAGCGCCGCCACAAGCTTTCCAAGTGAGTTTTCCCCTTTTGGAATACCAAACTGGTCACCGATTGCCACGCGAACTGCCGGCGCAATCTGCACAACAACACGAATATTTGGGTCTGCAATCGCCTCCCAGATTGGACGGATATTGTATTTTACAGTAATCGCTCCAGTTGGACAGGCGACACGGCATTGTCCACAGCCGACACAGTCCGTCTCTGACATCTTCCTATTAAACGCTGGCATAACCTGCATATTCGAGCCTCGATATGCAAAATCCAAAATGCCAAGTCCCTGAATCTCATCGCAGGTGCGGACACAGTCACCGCATAAAATACATTTATTCTTATCAATTACAATACATTCCGAACTCTCATCAATCGGAACCTGTGGTTTTGTATTCTCGAATCGAATATAACTGACTCCGAGCTGATGTGCCAAGTTTTGCAGCGTACATGCTCCATTTGTATGGCAAGTCGTACAGTCTCTACAGTGAGATGCAAGCAGAAGCTCTAATATCATCTTCCTGTGATGCTGGATTCTAGGTGTATTTGTGTAGATAACCATCCCATCTCTCGGCGTCTCTGAGCAGGAAGCAAAAATTCTCCCTCTGTCATCTTCCACAACACACATTCTACATGCTCCGTAAGTGGATAACTCAGAGTGATAACAAAAAGTAGGAAGGTCAATTCCCGATTTGCGAATGATAGAGAGCACATTTTTCTCGTCATCAAATGGAACTTTTCTATTATTAATCGTTATATGCTTCATTTTCTTATTCCTCCCACTAATCCTCTATATGAATTGCACCAAACGCACAGGCATCCTCACAGGCGCCACATTTAATACAAACGCTTGAATCAATCTCGTAAGGTTGACGAATCCTTCCAGAAATCGCTCCGACTGGACAGTTTCTCGCACATTTTGAACATCCCTTACATCTCTCCTTGCTGATAACAAATCTTCTAAGTGCTGTACAGTTATGAGAAATGCATTTCTTGTCCACGACATGTTGAATATACTCTTCTCTAAATAACTTTAGTGTACTCATAACTGGCAACGCCGCACTCTTTCCAAGGCCACATAGAGCCGTGTCCGTAATCATATGCGCCAACTCGTCGAGCAAATCTAAATCTTCCAATGTGCCGTTTCCCGCGACAATTCTCTCCAAAATCTCAAGCATACGCTTCGTACCCTCACGACAAGGAACGCATTTGCCACAGCTCTCATTTTGCGTAAAATTCATAAAAAATCTGGCCACCTCAACCATGCAGGTACTGTCATCCATGACAACGAGACCGCCTGAGCCAATCATAGCCCCCATTTTCTTTAGAGAGTCAAAGTCAAGAGGAACCTCGAGATGAGGAGTGATAAGACAGCCGCCAGATGGGCCGCCAATCTGTACCGCCTTAAACTTACCATCGCCCTTAATTCCTCCTCCGATATCGTAAATTACCTCACGAAGCGTTGTTCCCATCGGAACTTCGATAAGTCCTGTATTTTTCACACTTCCCGTGAGAGCAAATGCCTTCGTTCCTGGACTTTTCTCTGGACCGATTGTCTTATACCATTTTGCTCCCTTATTGATAATCATTGGGACATTGGCGTAAGTCTCCACATTATTCAGGACGGTCGGTTTCGCAAAAAGTCCTTGCTCGACCGTACGAGGAGGCTTTACTCTAGGCATACCGCGATTTCCCTCAATCGATGCCGTAAGTGCACTTCCCTCGCCACAGACAAATGCCCCTGCACCTCGATTAATATGTAGCTCAAAGGAAAAATCAGTGCCTAAAATATGCTCACCCAAAAGCCCGCTCTCCTTCGCCTGAGCGATGGCAAGCTTTAATCTGCTGATTGCGAGAGGATACTCCGCGCGCACATAAATATACCCCTCCTGAGCACCTGTTGCGTAGGCCGCAATCATCATTCCCTCTATCATCTTATGAGGGTCACCCTCCATAATGCTTCGATCCATGAATGCGCCTGGGTCTCCCTCGTCACCATTACAGACAACGTATCTAATTTTCTCTTTCTGCCCGGCCACCTGTTTCCATTTGTACCCAGTCTGGAAGCCGCCGCCACCTCGTCCTCTTAAATTGGACTCCAAAATCTCATCGATAACCTCCTGCGGTGTCATCTCAAACAGTGCTTTCTCAAGAGCCTTATATCCACCGACAGCAATCGCCTCCTCGACATGCTCCGCATCGATATGTCCGCAGTTTTCTAAGACAAGTCTCGTCTGCTTTTTATAAAATGGAATTTCTTCCTGTTTTTGGTATTCTATTCCATCTTGTTTGTATAAAAGATGACGAATAATCTCACCTTTCTTAATCGTCCTCTCAAAAATAGCCTCACAGTCATCCACAGAAACCTTCGTGTACAAAATCCCCATTGGCTCAATTCTCATCAGAGGTCCCATCTCACAAAATCCGTGACAACCGCTCTTTTTAATATGAACTTCTCCATCTTGGTGGGCAATCTCTGCCCCAAACTTTATCTCAATCTCCGGATGCTCTGCGACAAGCTCACACATCTTCTCATAAATCTGCCCTGAACCACCTGCGAGACATCCTGTTCCCGCACAGATTAAAATTCTAATACTGCTCTTATCTATTCTCTCCTTCGAGCTCACTCGAATCTCATCTAATATCTGTCTATTTGCAATCTTCACCATATCTTACTCCTCCCTAAGCTCTCTAAGTAGCTCGCTCGCCGCATCTGGCGTCATCGCTGGATGTACGGTATCATTTACCATAAGTACAGGGGCTAATCCACAGGCTCCAAGGCAGGACACTGTCTCCACAGTAAACAGCATATCATCCGTTGTCACCTTATCTTTCGAGAGACCTAATTCACTATAGATTCTCTCCAAAATTGGAATAGACTTTCTCACATGGCAGGCAGTTCCATCACATACCTTAATGACGTATTTTCCCTTTGGCTCAAAAGAAAAATTCTCATAAAACGTCGCCACGCTAAATGCCTTCGCCTCCGTAATATGAATCTTCTTTGCCACATAGGAAAGTAGTTCTGGTGGAAGATAACGATATTCACTTTGAATATCTTGAATAATAGGGATTAATGACGCATCCCTCGCACCGTAATGCTCGATAATCTCATCCGCCTTATCATAATAACTTTGTTCTAACATAGACTCCTCCTTCTATATTCCTTCTCTTAACCAAATCCTTTTCAAGTTTGCCCTTATATACGATTTATTATAGCGGATTTCTATACAAAATACAATATATTTTGTTATTTTTTTAACATTTTTTCGTTATTTTCTCTATATCCTCCTTGTCTTAATGAAGAATTATCTCAGATTTTGCACAAAAAAAGAAGAAAGTGACTATTTTTTATCATCTAATCATTGATAGTCACTTTTTCCTTTAATATTTTTTTAACAAAATTAATCAGTCATCTCTTCCTCTTCTATCTTTACTCTCAATCCCCCAAAGTCAACCTGACTAAGCCTATCTGATACCGAGATATCTGACTTGCTCTCTATTCCATTCCATATGATTTTTTCCCATAAAACGGTCTCTTCTACAGCCTCCTCAAGCATTGTGTATAATCTAGCACTCTTTTTATCAAACTTTTTTTGCATACGCTCCCAATAAAAATGTCGATTACATTTGGAGTAAATCCCAAACTTTTTCGTCAATCCTGTAAGCAATTTTCTCTTAAACTGTCCTGGCGCATAAAAAAGTCTCTTTGCCATCACATATAAAATCATACTGCTATAAATATATAAAAAATTCACCCACGGATACATATGATTCACCGCTCTTAGCGTTCGCATTTTCAAAGGTAAAAGCTCATAAAATGGATACTCACCTGGTATCTTTTTATCTAATTTTATTAAATATTGGTCAAATGCCTTCTCCGTATCTGCATGAGAATACCCCTCCTCCTTCCACGCATTCACATAGGGATGACATTGACTATCTAACATAAAATGACATAAAAATCCAAGTAAATACACTGCCTCTGGACTATCCGCTCCTTTTTCACTTGCAATGAAGATGACTTTTTCTAGATACGTCTTCAAAGATTGCTTATGAATTCGATGTCCCATTTTTTTAATCTTCTTTCCTGTCGGTATATGACAAAAAAACATAAAATCCGGTCCTTGTAGCCCCCATTTATAGCAATCTTCATATTTATGAATGCTCTGTCTTATCCTCTCTGGAAGTTGCTCCCTCACTTTTTCCCCAAAAACATCATGGGCATATAAACATGGCATATTCATCCTCCTCTCTTTTGCATTTATATACAAAAATACTTTCTATATTCATAGTACTATTTTTTTGTCATCTTTACAATAGAAAAAGAGCCGATACAAAGTATCAGCCCTTTTTCCCAATCTTACTAGCCCAATGAGGACATGGCTATATATGTGAAAAACTTTCCAAAAGATGAGATTAAGAGAACCCTCACCAATACGAAACCCAATCTCTCTTTCTTCCAGTTAACACTACCTAATATATTTAATCATCTTGTTATTATACAAGATTTTTCTCTGATTTACAAGATAATTTTTCTTACTATTTGCATTTTTTTGTGCATTTTGTATATGACACTGTTACTATTTTTCATAAAATTTTCTTTTTCTTAAAGAAAATAATAATAACAGTAATGACTATCGCACTTAAAATAATCACACCTGGATATCCATGCGCTAATTCCGGCATATTCTCAAAGTTCATACCGTACCATCCTGTAATTAATGTAAGTGGGAAGAAAATCGTCGATATCACCGTCAAAAACTGCATATTTTCATTTTGCTTCGTATCCACCTCCGCCTGATAGGCATCTCTAACCTGCTGCGCATACTCAAGAAGATGTATCGTCTTATCCATAAGTCGCTCTGCCCGGTCTGTGATAATACCGAAGTATTTTAATTGTTTCTTAGCAAAAAAATTATTTTCATTCTCCTCCAACTCTTTTCCAATATCGGATATCTGGTCATAATATCCTCGCAATGTCAAAAGTTCTTTTCTAAGCGGCATAATCTCGCTCTGGAAATCCTCGATATCTCCTGCCATGACATCTTCTTCCATCTCCATAATTCTTCTCTCATATCTTCCAAGTAAGCTAAAATCTCGACTAATAAACTCCGAGAAAAAGTTATAGATAAACTTCTCCTTTGTTCGTCCAGGATTTGCCTTCTTTCGTCTCATTCTCTTAATCAGTCGAAACGAAAAATCTTGGTCATCTACAAGCACAATATGCCTTTTATTGATGAAAAACAAAATTCTATACTGACTTCCCAGCACATCCAAAAGTTTCGGGATACAGAGTGTCCCCGCCAAGCATTCCTGCATCGTCTCCACTTTACAAAGCCCAGCTTCTTCCATTCTTATCTCGCCCTCATACACAATCCCAGCAAGTTCTAGTACTTTTTTTGCTTCCTTGGAAGTCGTCAAAAAGACGGCCGAAGGAGGAATCTCCGTCTGTTCTGATAATGGCAATGCCTCTAATGTATCTCCTAGTATAAAAATCATTTGTTTCTCACTTCCTTTTTAATTTTTATTTTAGATAAGCAGCTAATTCCTCTGCATAGTCATAAATTCGACTTCCAACGTAGAGTTCTCTATCAAACTGTTCTTCCTCAGCATTTATGCTCTCTACCTGATAAGTATAATTAACGACTCCGTCAATTCTTTGACTGGTTCCATTACTGTCTATTCCCCATATATAGACAAGCATTCCACCGTCCGCAGACTTTTCTATATTCGCCGCAGTAACTGTAAAATATTTATCCTTAAGAGAAGAATCCTCTTGCATCTTTGTCTCAATAACCTGTTTACAGATTGGAATTGCAATATTCGGTATCTCATAAGAATTAAACT
This sequence comes from Blautia sp., assembly GCA_030841965.1. Lineage (GTDB taxonomy): Bacteria > Bacillota > Clostridia > Lachnospirales > Lachnospiraceae > JAUUSJ01. The sequence continues at coordinate 28,138 of JAUUSJ010000022.1, read as the reverse complement.
GTTCCACTAATTTTCTGTTATTCTCCTGGTCTGAAATCTCATTCTCCAATTCATTAAAGGCAACCAAGTTTTCTCCACTTGCATCAAAATATCCAACATAATGCTCGATTTTGACCTCCGCTCCCTTTTCATTTTTCCTTCTCAAATCCTCAGACTTTGAGATAACATCGATATAAACTTCTTTTTGGTATTGAACCTCTGTATTATCTGTAAGTAATAATGTCTCTTCTTTCTCTAAATTTTGAACACTTAGTTTTTCTAACTGCACAAACTGGGTATATCCCTCACCGTAGAGGTATTCTAATAAATTGAGGCAGGCATACATCGAGCTATTTTTCTTTATCCTATCGACAATCTTATGCTTATCTTGCAGTGTCCTCTCTAGTACCTTCTCATAGCTATCCACTGGAAAATAAATACTATCCTCACCGCTCACCTGCTTATGGAATACCTTTACTTCAGTCTCTGTCTCCATTACAATCTCATTATTGTCTGTCAAAGTAAGCCTTCCAATCTCACCTCGCTCTCCCGATTGCAGACCAATTCCACTTCCCAGTGCTATAATCTTATAGACATTCTGACCATTAATAGTAATATTTCCATTGGTAAACTTATAGGTTCTTTTCTTGCCACCCTCGTAGGAATCCCAATCTCCCTGCAAATCCTTAATCTGTTTTAGATAAGGATTTTCATCGAGAACCATATTGACTCCCTGAAATCCATCCAAGGACGCAATCTTATTATAGATTTCTCCTAAATCAGTTTCCTCCTTAATCTGCTCTATATCTGCCAATGCACTCGCATACTTCTCAAACTTCTCGGCATTTTTATAATCTTTGCTTTTTGCAAACTGCCTCTGTGCCAAAATATACTGTCCAGCTTCCAACTGTTCTTGCGCTTTTTCATAATAATAAACTGGAAATACAAATTTCCTTCCCACAAACAGAGCAACTGCTAAAACTGCCACTGCTGCGACTGTTGGCACGAGAACTCTCCCCCAACGTCTTATCTTTTGCGTGTTTTTTTTCAAATTTTGCTTCATCTGCTCGTTTCTCTCCTGTATTTTCTCTTCTTTGATTTGATTCTTTTTCTCCTCGAGCATATCTTGCATCTCGTCCAAATAATCTGGATGAAAAATTTCATTGAGAACTGTTCTCTCCGCCTTACACTTCGTACAATAATTGGCATTGCTCTCGTTCATCTGCCCACAAGTACATCGCCAAAATCTATCTACAATATCAGGAATATATCTGGCCTGCTTATCAATCCCTGCCTTTTTGCAGGCAAGCTTCATCGCCTCAAAGGAAGGATGCTCACTGATAGGCTGCTGCGGATGTTCCAATGTCAAAATTCTTCTGCTATTCCACACTGTCTTATCTTTAAAAAATACATGATTTATATATAAGTCGAATTTCTCAGACGTCATATGATTAAGTGGAATCACCTCATCCTCTCCAAAACATTCGTCCTTATCAGCGAATATCTTCTTATACTCAAACGCCGCTATCTCATCCGTCTTATTTCCATAGGAATCATAACAAAAAATAGAAATATGCACAGCCTTTATGACTTTCTCCCCGATATTTTTCATCGTATAGCGTAAAAACTTTTTTCCATTTTCTGTATCTTGTAAAATTTGAAAACGTAAAATTTCTACTGGACTGTCTTCATACCTTTTCTGTGCTCTGATATCATCTATCACTGCATATTTTGGTTCCATAAGTACTTAACTCTCCTCTTTATTTTTTGAATCCCATCTTTCTTTTTATTCAAATTTTATTTCCCATAAGTTTTATCTTACCATATCCTATTCCATTTGTTAAGTCTCGAATCTGTTTCTTATTAAAATATTAGTAATTAGACAATATAAAAAGAGAGTTTCCTTCTTTATCCAAAAATTCAACTCTCTTTTTCCGTATCATTCAAGTTTGGAGATTATAACTCTAATTATAAATTACAAACTAAAAAATTAGTCTTCTCTCCCCAGACTTGCCATATATGCCTTATATCTGCTATTATTCCTTATCGCCGTCTTTCTTCCTACTGCTCTTTTTCTCCGGTTTTTTTTTGAATTTCCGTTATCTCTTTTGAAACTTCCTCAACAGGAATCTCCTTTTTTGACTCTAAAATCGGCTCGCTTTCTTTGACCTCTATATCCATCTCTGCTTCTTTATCGACTGGATTTTCTACCATAGCTGCCTTGGAAGGCTCCTGCTCGGTCACTGCAATCTCTTTTTCTGCCTTCTTACTGTCTTCTTCCTCGGCATAATCATTTGCAATCCACTCTCCACTTGCGCGCTTATAGGCCTCCTCGTAGAAATACTCCTGTGCATTGATCGCTGGCTTTGTGTTCTTTGCATAGCGATAAATTCCATCCGCCGAAAGTTCTCTCGCTTTTAAATTATCCGAGAGTATGACTTGGAACATATTGATAAGACGAGCTTTTAGGTCCTTATCCTCGACTGGCGCAGCCACTTCCACACGCTTTACTGTATTTCTTGTCATAAAGTCTGCAGATGCGATATAAACCTTTTCTCTTCCCTTGCTTCCGAAAATATAAATTCTAGAATGCTCTAGAAATCTTCCGACAATACTGCGAACACGGATATTCTCCGTCTTTCCTGGGATGCCCGGAATCAGACAGCAAATACCACGAATTACCATATCAATCTGAACACCGGCTTTCGAGGCTTTTACTAATTTTTCCATAATCTTCTTATCAGTCAGTGAGTTCATCTTTAGACCAATATAAGCTGGTTTTCCCGCCTTTGCAAATGCTATCTCCTCCTCAATCATCTCAATTACTTTATTTTGGAGGCATTTTGGAGCGACTAAAAGATGCTCCACAGAATCTACGGTATCTCCCATTGCCAAAGCCTGAAATACTTTATTCGCCTCAATACCAATTTCTACATTTGCCGTCATAAGAGATAAATCCGTATAGAGCCTAGCTGTCTTTTCGTTATAATTTCCAGTACCAATCTGAGTATAATACTCAATCTGTCTTCCACTCTTTTTCGTAATCAGGCAAAGTTTTGAGTGAACCTTATATCCATCCAATCCGTAAATAACGCGGCATCCCGCATCCTCTAATCTTCTGGACCACTCGATATTATTCTCCTCGTCAAAACGCGCCTTTAACTCAACCATAACGGTAATTTCCTTGCCGTTTTCCGCAGCATCAATCAAAGCCTCGACAATCTTACTCTGCTTTGCCACACGGTATAATGTCATTTTAATTGAGATGACATCCTCATCATACGCCGCCTCATGAAGCATATCCAAAAACGGTCTCATACTCTCATATGGATAAGAAAGTAATTTGTCCTTCTCTCGAATCTGGTCTAAGATAGGACGATTTGAGTCAAATGCATTCGTCTTTTGTGGAGTACGTTTATTATAAAATAGTTCTGGAATCTTCCTTAAAATATCCTGAATTTTAAAAACAAAGGATAAATCAAGAGGTGCTTTACTTCTAAACACACAGTCTGTACTAAGTTTCATCTGGTCACAAATCTTTGCGACATCCTCATCATCTAGATTTCCAAACACTTCCACACGGACAGGTGCCAGTTTTTTTCTCTTTTTGATAAGCTCTACCATAAAATCTCTGTAGTCAATATCCTCCTCGTAAAGAGCATCCGCATCCACATCTGCGTTTCTTGTTGTGCGAATTAACCCTTTCGACTTAATCTCATATCCCTTGAATACTCTAGGTACAAAGTGAAGCATCAACTGCTCCAACAAAATATAACTATCTCTGCCTGGAACCTCTATAAAATCCTCAAATAATCCAGCTCCAAACGGAATAATACCGATTCGCTCTTTCCCGCTTTTCGTCTTCAAAACAGCGATGGCGTATACTTCTTTATTTCGCAAAAATGGAAACGGCTGTCTCTTTCCTACGATAGTAGGAGAGATAATCGATGCAATCTCCATATCAAAGTATTTTGCTAATTTTGCCTCGTCTTCTTTTGAAATATTCTTAAAGTCAACGATATGAATTCCATAATTTTCTAGTTCCTTTGTCAGAGAATGATAAACGGCGTCCTTTCTCTCATTTAATACCTTTACTCTCTCGGCGATTGCAGCAATCTGCTCCATTGGTGTCATATTCGTCTTATTATCTCTCATCTCCTCGGCGAGAAGGTCCTGGTCCACCAACGTACCTACACGAACCATAAAAAACTCATCCAAATTGCTCTGGTATATCGAGGCAAAAGTCAAACGCTCACATAAAGGTACCTTTGGATTCTCTGCCTCCTCCAATACTCTCTCATTAAACTTTAGCCACGATAATTCACGATTCATATAAATTTTTTCTTTCATAGTAGTTACACTTTCCTTCCTTCACTCAATATTTCATCCAAAGCTGACTTTCCTTCGACGGCAAATGGATGAAAACTCCTATATCCTCTAGTCTGGCAGTATTATAGCTTATTATATTCAGATATATTCCAGCGAATCTATCCCCAAAGATTGGCTGGATATACTCCATCCTCTATCATTTTTTGAAAGCCTGCCTGCGCTTTCTCGATATCTTCTCGGTATGTAATACCAATCCACTTGTCCTTTGTCTTTAAGACTTTGACAGATGCCCTCCCTTCTTGAATTAAGGAGTCAATAATAATCGGAATTAAGTATTCCTTCTTTTCTGTATTCTCCTCAAGATTTTCTAGAAACTCACAAAATCCTTCTTCCAGATAATCAATAAACTCTGGGTAGCCAGCCCACATATTCATCGATACTTTTACCTCTGGGGTAATAAATGACTTTACTTCATCATTGTCACAGAGAATCTGACCATCTTTATCCATACAGATTCCTGTCGTCTCTATCACCTTGGTCAGGCAATTCTCCTCATTCGCCACACAAACTCCTCTTGTGACAGTTCCATTCTCACTCAATGTATTCTTCAAGATAAAGCCTGCCATTCCCATCATAAATTCTGTATCCTTTTTCTTATCTGTAATTAAGAAATCATGTAGCTTGCGAAATGCTTCCTTTCCATAATAGTCATCTGCGTTAATAATAACAAAAGGCTCCTTTACCACTCCCTTACAACATAGAATGGCCTGTCCTGTTCCCCAAGGCTTTGTTCTGCCTTTTGGTACTTCAAACTGCTTTGGAATATCATCTAACTCCTGAAAAACATACTCTACTTTTATCTGTTTTGCAATGCGATCTCCGATAACTTCTCTAAATTCCTTCTCGATATCTCTTCTAATAATAAAAACAACTTTATTAAAACCAGCTTCTTTTGCATCATAAATAGAATAATCCATGATAACTTCCCCGCTAGGTCCCATCTTTGCTAACTGTTTTATGCCCCCTCCAAATCGAGAGCCAACTCCAGCCGCCATAATAATTAATGTTGTATCCATCTTATTTCCTCTTTCTTTGGTTTTTGAGGATAGAAATCCTCACCAAATATCCTTCCTTTTTTGTCTTATTTTCTGTATTTTTTTGTATACATATCTGTATTATACCATAATTGGGCTGGATAAGCTAGGAGTTTGTGAAAAAAACATCAAAAATTTACCTTTCATTTACTTTGTATGGAAGCAGACGCTAAGAAGGAGGAGAAACAGACGCTAAGAGAGGAAGCCCATATATCCTCTGTAAACACGTTCGTTCCCACGATTTTTCGACATACGCTGATTTATACCGCTTCCCGCAAACTCGCTTCGCTCAAACAATGCTCCAGCGGCATAGCTAAGTATATCGAAAAATCGCTCCACTCTCTATCGTTTTCAGAGGATATATGGGCTTCCTCTCTTGGCTGTGTGTTGGCATTACGTAGTTAGAATGATATATGAATGTTTCTTGACAGTGTTTTTTGTATTTGTTATACTTTTTAGAGTTAATAGCTAGGTAAAGATTAGTTAAGTGATTAGATGATAAATAGGTTTTGTTGAAATGGAATATTAGTGTGGAAAATAGATTTTCATTACTATTATATAATAAGAATGGAGGATTAGTGTGAAGAAAGAGGGGTATTTTTCCTCGGGGGAATTCGCCAAATTGGCTCATGTTACTGTGAGAACGATTCGTTATTATGATAGTCAGAATATTTTAAAACCGTCTCTTGTGACGGAATCAGGTGCGCGGTTTTATACAAAAAAGGATTTGGCGAGATTACAGCAGATATTACTTTTAAAATATCTTGGATTTTCTCTCGATGATATTAAGGAATTAACGATTGATGATACTGACTATCATTTTTTACTGGAATCTTTAAATATCCAGCTTGGACTTGTGAGAGATCGTATTGAGCAAATGCAGCTTGTGGAAAAGGCGATTTTAGATACTTCTTCGGCCATTCAATCTGAAAAAAGTATTGATTGGAGTCAGATGCTTCACTTAATTCATTTGACAAATATGGAAAAAAGCTTAAAAAATCAGTATCAAAATGCTTCTAATATTTCCTCTCGAATCCATCTTCACAGTCTTTACTCGGAAAATAAAAAGGGATGGTTTCCTTGGATTTTGGAACATTGTAAGTTGCGAAATGGATTACATATTTTGGAAATTGGATGTGGGGATGGAAGTTTATGGCTAAATGATTGTATTCCAGATGATGTTCATATTATACTCTCTGATTTATCGGAGGGAATGATTCGAGATGCAAAGAGAACAATCGGTGCTGATGACTCTCGATTTTGTTTTCAGGTATTTGATGCGCATAAGATACCGTATGACTCTCAGAGTTTTGACCTTGTTATCGCCAATCATATGCTTTTTTACTGTGACGACCTTTCAAAAATTTTTGGAGAGGTGAAACGTGTCCTAAAGCCAAATGGGCGATTCTTATGCAGTACCTACGGGAAAAATCATATGAAAGAGATTACTGAGCTCGTTGAGCAGTTTGATAGTCGCATTGTTCTATCGGCAGATAAACTCTATGAAAAATTTGGCAAAGAGAATGGGAGGGAACTTCTCTCCTCTAGCTTTTCCCATATTCAATGGTATTCCTACGAGGATTCTCTCTTTGTCCCAGACGTAGAGCCACTTGTCTCCTATATTTTATCTTGTCATGGAAATCAAAATCAATATATTTTAGACCGGTATAAGGATTTTTATGAGTCTACGAAAAAAAAGATTGGAAAAGGACTTCATATTACAAAGGAGGCTGGTATTTTTATAGGTCAAAATTCGTGACAGACTCATAGTTATTATGAGATAGTCTCACCTTAGTTTATAAGAAAAGGGATTGCTATAAAATATATTTTGTAAAAATTTTATTTTACAGCAATCCCTAATTTTATTTTACTTTTTGATTGTCACGCCTTTTACATTGGAATAATCTGCGTAGACCTTCTTGCCTGATACTGTTCTATAAGCGCGAACCTTATAATAATAAGTTTTTTTGCTTTTTAGATTGGAACTAGTATAGGTTAATGTATTTCCACTTGTAATCGTTGCAATTTTTTGATATCCCTCGGCCTTACCGTTTACCTTTTTATCTGTCTGATAAACTTCGTATCCAGTCGCCCCATCAACTTTTGTCCATTTTATAGTTGCTGATTTTGTATTTTGGTTCAAAGCAGAGAGAATCATCGTCTTTTCCACCTGTGATTTTCCCGTAAGAATCGCACTCATCTCTCCGTAATAGCGTTTTCCGCTTGAGGTATCTTTATATGAGCGAACTTTATAATAATACTGTTTTCCTGTTACTACATTTTTATTCGTATAACTTAGTACATTATTATCATCTAAAGTTGCAATACAGCTAAAATGCACACCGTCCACAGCGCGGTACACTCTATAGCCCGTTATACCATTATACTTACTCCAAGAAATAGAAATACTATTATATCCTGCGCTCTTAACTTTTACTCCTTTCACCTGCTTTGGAAGGATAGTAAAAGAGAGAGTTTTTGTGGAGCGATAATTTCCAATTCCTGTAATTTTTACGGAAGCTTTTCCTATCTCAGTATTATTGGAATAAGTCAAATTATAATCTACTCCCTCCGTCAAGAGCATATCTTTATATTTTATCGAGACAGACGGTGTAATTGCTTTTCTTGTATAAATCTGATTTTCAATCGCCTCGTAGCTTATATCACTTGCACTGACAGCCTTTGCAACGATATTAAACTCTACTTTCTTCGTCCCCTTATACTCTCCAATACCTGTCAAGATGGCCGTCGCTTTTCCGACGTTGATATTATTTTCGTAAGATACTTTATAATCTACTCCCTCTTTTAATGTTTTGTTTTCATTTTTTACAGTAATCGTTCGAGTAATTTCTTTTCCTGTATAGGTAGCTCCTGGGATAGAATCTACTGTAGCCTGCGCAATATCTTTCTCGTCAAAAATCGTATATTCAATCTCTCTTGAGCCATTGAAGTTTCCAATACCTACTATATGCGCTATGGCTGTTCCTACTTCTATATTATTCTCATAGGTAACGGTATAGTCTTTTCCCTCCTCAAGAGGAATCTTATTAAAAGATAGAGAGAGTGTCGGAATCTTCTTAGTTCCATCGTAGGAGAAAGTCTTTGGACTATATTTTGCCGTTACTCTAGATATATCTTTTGGGATAATTTTATATGATAATGCTGTCTTTCCAGTAAATCCAGCTTCCTCAATACCTGTAAGCTCGTATGTCGCATATCCAACATTAATATTATTTTTAAAGGTAATCTGATACTCCACACCTTCTGTCAATGTTCTTCCGCCATACTGCACTGTGATAACAGGGGATACTGGAAATCCCGAATAAATATTCGTATATCGTTTGCTCTGAGTAAAACTACAGGATGCAATGTCAATATAATCTCTCGAAATTTCTTTTTGTTTTCCACAGTTTTTACAGACATAGAAATTTCCATTCTCTTCCCAATTGTGATAATAACTTCCGTCGGTACAGGTCGTCCAAACTGCATATAAATCTATATCCTGATTCACTTTAAAATAAGTATCTTTCGGATAAATATTTATGCCATCGCTCCACCCCTCAAATAAGGCATCTGAAATATTTAAAGAAGTATCATTAAGTAATATTTTACTTCCCTCTGCTTTCTTCTTGGCATAGACATTTGCCTGCGTGTCTAGTTGGTCATGGAAAGTAATATTATAATAATTTTTATTACCGGAAAGCACTGTCAATGTCACACACTGCATTTTAGTCAAATTTCCATCGCTATCTTTTAGCCATACGGAAATCACATTTTTATTATCCAAACCTTCTGTAAGCATATCATCTGTAATTGCAATAACTGCCTCATTATTTATAATATCGCCCTCTGCAATATATCTTCCATTGACATAATAATTATATTTTGATTCTGTCACATCATCAGCACTCAAAGATAAATCAAAAATCTGTCCTTCTTTATACTCTCCAAAGTATTCTCTTCCATCACTTGAGACAATATCTTCTCCCATCAATTTTAAACTAAACTTGGAACTTAATGGCACTCCAAGCGAAGCAAAGGCGGATTCATCATCCTTAAACTGTTTATCCATCCAGCTAATTCGATTCATCAACCAAGTTTTGAGTACGGTATAATCTTCCTCTATCGTTCTTGAATAATGCCAGATTGAATAATCTTTCTCCCCTGACTCTTTCAAGTATTCATACCACTGTTTTAGTATTCCATCGTCACTTGCAATTTCTTTTAAATACTCTATGTTTTGATTATATAACTCTCTGACTTTAACTGCAAAATAAGGGTCTTTCATGCACTCGACAAACCAAGACCTTCCTGTCGATGCCCATCCCTTTGTGCTCTGGGAACCAAACGGTGCGACAGAACCAGAACTAAAATCAAAGTCCCATACTGGTCCAAATTCTATCGGCATATTATCTGCCTTATAAAAATAATTGCTCTTATATCCAATCTCATTTTTTAATATCTCACAAGAAAGCCAGTATGCCATCAAAGATTTCCCGTCACAGTAATCCAAATAAGAGACATGGTTTTCTCCCTCTACCGTACAGTGGTCTGGATGATACATAGCATCCTCTAACTGCTGAATATAAGTTTTAATCCAAGCAAAAGCCGCTTCATTTGTATTGATATATTCTGGATTTTTAAATTGAATCGGAACTCCTCTTGTCGTACTAAACAAGGAGACCTCATCTGCATCTGTTGTCAACTCCATCAAATATCCCCCATTTGTCGAATCTGGAAGCTCATCATAATAATCAGCGATCTGATAAGTCACCCCATTATAACTGACAGTTCGAGAAGTCATCCAATTTAAATTTTTCTCCATATAATCCGTCAGCGCATCTTCATCTGCATCAGAGAGATTTTCCTTTTTGACAATTTCTTTTGCGATATCTCCCGCTGCGCCGTCCCAGTCAAATATATTGACACGGTCTTTAGATACTCTCACCTGCTCATAAAGCTGGTAATTTCCAACACAGACACCATTTAAGACGACATCTACCCAGACGGCATCCATCGCATTAACACCAATTTGCTTGGCAATGTCAACAGAGAGCTGATTTCTCATCAAGCTGCCATCAATATAGTTAGCAAGCAATGCCCAGTGTTTATTTTTTCCCATTTTAAATAAGCTGGTACTCTTATCTAGCTTCAACTTATATGGTTTTTTATCAAATCTTTTCCAGGTAGAATTTCCTCTCCCACGAATCTCTACCACTCCATCATATAGGGTGGAATTCTCAAGATTATATGTATCGTTTCCCTGAATTTTCATCTGAGCTGAAATATAATCATCTCTTGAGACAATTGGCTGTGCATTTTCTGTATCAATATAAATAACAGGAAGTCTACTACAAAGCATCGATACCTCCCCGAGCTTTGTCTCATTTTGATATACCTCTGCTTTAATAATCTTTTCTATGTCATCTTGCGTAGGAATATACGTACTTGCCGCACAGTCTATTTGCCCTCCATCAATATACCAACGATAGCTTATATCTGTCTGCTCACCAGAATATTGAACTGTCAGTTCACTTCCTACTTTCGCATATTCTTGTGCAAAACTGACATTGTCCTCCTCTGCACTAAGAATATTCTTCTCTTCCTCTGTGGCTGTCTTTGCCGTAGTATCTGACTCTGCAGATAAATTATCTTCTGCTACCATTTCTGTGGATGTATCAACAGTCTCTGTCTCTCCTTCTGTGAATACAGTAGTCTCAGCTTCCTCCTCCATTTCTATGGATGTGTCAGACTCTTGTCCCTCTTCTGTGAATGTACTTGACTCTTGTCCCTCTTCTATAGATGTACTAGATTCAACTACTTCCTCTTCCTGTGTAGATACCTCCTCATTTTGAGCCGTTTCATCCAGAGTTTCTATCGAATCTATAGACTCTGTCTTTTCTTGACTAATTTCATCAAGAGATTGTTCTTGATTTTCACTAATACTCTCTGTCTCATTTTCTGTCGTCTGAACTGCCCAAGTATCTGTGTATATCAAACTAAAAATCATCAGAAAAGTAAAAAACCAAGAAAAGAAGCTTTGCATTTTCTTTTTCATAAAATTTCTCCTCTATCTGCCAAAAAGGGATAAGTACAGTAAACAGACTTGTCCCTTTTTGGCTTTTTACTTATTCATAGAAATACTTTAAACAGATTTCATGATTATTTGGCTGGTTTTGCCTTTACAATGCTACTCATAGCTCCATAATAACGTTTATTTATATTTTTATCATCAAAATAAGCACGAACTTTATAATAATACGTCTTTCCAGCTGTCAAATTTGTATCCGCATAACTCAGCACATTACTACCTTTTAATGTCGCAATACAGCTAAAACTCTTTCCGTCTATAGAGCGATACACTCTATACCCTGTCACATTGCTAAGTTTGCTCCATGACAACACAATTTTCTTATGTCCAGAAGCTACTGCTCTAGGATTCATTACCTGCTGAGGAATAATCGCAAACGTCTTTGTCTTCTTTGACTTGTAGTTTCCAATTCCCTCTATAATAGCAGACGCTCTACCCATACTTATATTGTTTTTATAAGTTACAGTATAATCTGTTCCAAGTTTTAATGTTTTTCCATCATGAGTAATCTTAATGGAAAGCTTCCTTGCCTTTCCTGTATAAACTCTAGTATCAATATCAGAAATCTTTATATTATCTGCATTGATATTTTTTTGTAGTATATTGAACTTCAAAGTCTTTGTCGCCTTGAAATTTCCAATACCTGTAATCTTTATAGTGGCAGTTCCTACATTCTTATTATCGCTATAAACTATCTTATAATCTCTTCCCTCTTTCAATGTAAAATCGTTACATTTTATTTTGACAGGTTGTGTAATTTCCTTTCCTGTATAAGTTTTATTATTCAGTTTTGAAATTACAATATTAGATGCAGTCAAAGATTTTTGATAAATATTAAACTGTAAGGTCTTACTGCCAGTATAATTTCCAATACCTGTTATAATCACAGATGCTGTTCCAGCATTGATATTATTTTTATATTCTACTTTGCACTCTGTTCCAACAACAAGCTTATGAGAATTTGAATTATCTCTTGCTGTTATGCTTGGCTCAAATGCAGTTCCAGAATACGTAACTCCGGCTAATTTATTATAAGTAAAATCCTTCTCGATTGACCTTGGATTAATCTTAAAAGTAATTTCCTTGGTGCCTACATAACCACGCTCAATTCTACCTGTAATCGTAATCGTAGCAGTTCCAACTTCTTTGCTATTTACATAAGAAATCTTATAATATGTTCCAGCCGTCAATACTTCTTCTCCATCTTTTACGGTTACTTCTGGTTTTTGTGTCTTTCTCGTATACTCAGAGTCATCCACACTAGAAAACTCACAGTCTTCTATATTCTTCACATTTGTCATAAATCCGTCTTTATCGAACTCATAGGTATGTCCCTCAATCACCTGTTTTCCTGTCAGATAATTTTCGCCCCAGTAATAGCGAACTTTTGTCTCACCATTTATCTCAACTGGGTCAAATGCACCTCTGACTAACTTACCGTCTTCTCCAAATACATAGTAGCGGTTTGCATTATTGGCAACTGTCTTAACTAAAGTTTCTTTCACTCCGTCTCCAGTATACATCATACCTAAGTCATAAGTCGTCTCATTGTTGCTCGTCTTCTTAAAGTAGTACATATCGCCGTCAATTTCCATCCAGTGAACCGCAAATACGCCACCACCTGTATAATAGCGAGTAATTGTCTTGGTTGTTGTCCCATTCGTGACTTCTTCTTGTACAAAGCTTCCCTTGACGAACTTACCATTTTTATCAAATGTATATTCAATGCCATCAATCTTTGTTGTTCCAGTCGCTGCCACTCCGTCAGCTCCAAAATAATAATAATCATCTACAACTGTTATCCATTTATTCGTTACTAATTTGCCATCTTCAAGATACATTGGAAGACCATTTTCTTTCTCATGGACAAGTCCTGTATAATCTCCCACTTTTCTTGTATGTCCACATTCCTTACAAACTAAATGAGAATCATCTTTGTAGATATAAGTGTGAAGGTCATTTTGACAGGCTTCCTTCACTTTCGTAAATTCTCTCACTGTATTTCCAGTCTCATCATGAACGGAAATTGCAAACTCAGAATTTGTCGCATGAATCGTAAAATAGAGTCCATCATAAAAATTATTTGCTGCCTCAGCGTGAATTTCTTCATTTTTTGTCACACCATATGATTTTTCTCCAGTGGAACCACATACATAATAAATAATACCATCTCCAGAATACGTATTACTGTCTTCCTCGACAACCTTCTTGCCATCTGTCAACGGATATGTTCTCGCATAAGCGTGGTCATGTCCAGAGAACATAAAGTCAATTCCACCTTTTTGGGCAGCTTCTGGGATATACTCTGTAAATGCTCTACAATCATCCGTCGTCGCATTCGTTCCATAAGGAGATTGATGAGATACTACAATTTTCCATCTCGCATCGCTCGCAGCCGCATCTTTTGCCAGCCAATCTGCCGCCTCTTTTACTACTTTTTTATCAGAACTATAACCGATAACAGCTATATATACATTATTATAAGTCACAGAATAATATTGTTGATTCTGGATATTAAATAAGTTTTTCGATACTCTTCCGTCCACATCACCGTATAATTCATGATTACCTGTAACATGAATCGTATCGATAGACTTAAATGTCTCATTATCAAACGCTGTTAAAATACTCTCCCAGTCACTATATAAATCTGCTTTCTCCACGAAATCGCCAGTTTGGACACCAAAAGTATACTCATCTTTTGATAAGGTCTCTACAATATTCGAGATAATTGTCTTATCATTTGCCTGTGTATCACCGATAACAAAGAAATTCGTCTCTGCCCCGTCATATCCCGTCTTAAAGTTCATCACCTTAGACCAGCGTGTTCCGTCGCCGACACGATAGACATACTCTGTCTCTGCTGCCAATTCCTTTACGATAACTGTATTGGCGTAAACAAGTTTATTTTCTTCAAGGATAGAAGAGCCACTAAAATCAAGAGATTTTGCCTCTCCCTCATAGTTTTTAAATGCCTCAGTTTGCTTTGCATCATAGTCTGCTTTTGTCGCCACCTGAGCAATTGCTTTCTTATCAGCCACAGTCGGATTGGAAATCCAAGTAATATTTTTCTCTGTCTCTGAATTATCTGAAGCATTTAGTGAAATAAAAGTAGGAGTTCCATCTTCCTCTGCTCCAGCTGTATAGCTTTGTACCGTCGTGATAAAAGAGCGATATCCTTTCTCATCTTTTGCATAGAGAGAAACCTGTTCTACCTTCTCAAAGATAGAAGTAGTGATGAGTCCATTTGCGTCCGTTATGCCAATCTTTGTTCCGTCTGCTTTGTACACATCAACATTGGCTGCCGTATTGCCCTGCTCATCTGTCACTTTGATAGAAGCATCTGTCCCCGCAAGGAATAACGCCACATCTACCGTATATTTCGCTGTGATATCTATATTTTTTTGTTTTGTAGCAAAACCAACCTCTGTATCGGAACCATCTTTCGCTGTGACAACGGCATTACCACTTGTCACAGTATAATGAAACTTTGACGTACTACTTATATCTTCTGGAATCTTCACAGAAAGAGTAGCGATAATTCCCTCTCCCGTAGCTACTGCATCTGCTTTTTTCTTTACACTAATCGAAATAGAATTATTGCCAGATGAGTAGACTGGAGCTTTTACCTCCTCATAATTTTCACTGTAAGACAGCTTATAATCTGAGAATCCTGTCGCAAGTCGAATGGTCGATGTGAGTTCCTTTACATTTTCCAGCTGGTCTGCTGTAATATTCAAATCGACGTACTCTCCAACTAACGCCTTCTCTGTCCCAGGAACCACAGAAATATTAGGAGTCACCTGTTCTGTTCCAGCGACGCTAAAGGTCCTTGTCTCAGATGTCTCATTTCCAAACTTATCACGAATCGTGAACTTAATAATATGGTCGCCGTTTGACAAATATTGATTATAGAGAAATACCATTCCCTTACTCTCATCCGATACTAGATTTCCAGCTTCCACTTCTTTATTCGTAATATTCTTGCCATCTAAACTAACATTTACTGTATTATAATCAACACCAGATGTATACTTATTCTCGACATCCGATACAGCCATCTCAAAAGAAACTTTATTATTTACGAGAGTAACTTCATCGCCAAGCTCCTGATTCTCTGCCTTAATACTGGAGATAATAGGGTTATCCGTATCATCTGTATTGGCTCCATATACAAACTGTACATTATCTACATAGATAGAACCTTTACACTGTGCTTTTGGCAGCGGTGTCACACCGTCTTGCAAGAAATTACCTGCGCCGTTAAGCAAATACATAACACGGATTGTCTCGCCACCGATTAAGGAAAATGGTCCCTGCAAAGGTTTCCCGTTTAATTCCAGTTTCGCCTCTACATACTTCCATCCAGTCCAGTTAATACCTGTACTCTCTGTAAAGTTTAAAGTCTGTACTGTTCCAGAACCGTCTTTTACTCGAATTCTAAGCCAAAGATTTGCTGTATTTTCTGGTACATATACATACATACCAATTGCAGTCGGATTGCCAGGAATCTCCTGAGTGGCCTCTGAAAATCCCACGCACGCACCTTCTGTTCCGTTCGCATTACTAAAATCATAATTAAGTTTTAAGGAATAATTTCCTTTTAATACTGGCTCACCGCTCGCAATATCGACAAGCTCTGCCGATTCTTCTCCTCCACGAGAATTATTCAAATCATTATTATTGCAGTAATGTCCATGCAGAAGTTTTCCAGTCGCCGAAGGAAGTAGATTTCCATCTAAATCCCAGACTCCTAAAATCTCTCCACCACTTGGATTAAATGCCGCACGATTAAATGTCCAGTAATCCCTCGCTTTAATCGTATTGCCACTCTCATCCACCTGGTCCTCAAAATCCATCAAAACGGTAGGCTGAAGCCCGACAATTACCTCCACATTTGCCTCAACCTTAGAACCGTCTTTTTTATGATATGTACAAGTAACAGTTCCATATAATGTCGCTCCGTCGGAAGATATAAATGTATTGCCGTTAAATGTACCGAGCACCTTATCACTCGGATTTTGATTAGCATCTCTTACATTGCTAATCGTCCAAGTAAAATCATCCTCTCTATAGTTAATCTCTGAATCCTCACAAGATACATAAAGTCCCAAATCAGACTCTGTCTCAAATCCTAAGCTCACTTGTTCATTGCTAAACTTAATAAGGTCTGGCTCTTTAATACTAATTACTGTCTCTCCGACAACGGTATCACCAGAAACTAACTGTACTTCGACATCACCGATCGTTCCATTTGATTGAAAAACGCCAGTTTTAGGGTCAATTGTTCCATAACTTTCATCTTTTAATCGAAACTCTGCGTTCTCTGGCAGATCCGCTACAGCACCTGCACTGTCTACACCTTTTGCTGTGAAACTAACTTCTGAACCAGGGGTATAAATCTCACCCTGAGGTGATAAAGATGCGTGCATAAATTCGCCGTCTGCCTTTGCATCCGAGTAAACTAAGAGCGTTGTAGATACGTTTCTCTCAATACCATCCGATGGACTATTCTTTACTGTAAGAGCATCCTCGCCCTCTGTTCTCGTCACAAATGTAGCGGAACCGCCGCCATCTAGATAACAGGCATTGACACAGCCAAGCTCTTTCATAATAAGAGCAGTTTCATATACAGAAATACCCGTAGACCTCGGTGCTTGACGTCCATCTGCCTCAAAAAATACAACACTTCCATCCTCTTTAATACCAACTGCTGCACGAGGAATCGCAGTAGTATCCCCTGCTAACCAACTCTCTACCACACCATCTTTTATAAGCCAGATAGGGGAACCAATGGCTTCTTTTACATCGGATGTGTCTGCCCATCTGTCACGGATAACGGCTGTTCCATCTTTTAAGATTGCAAAGTATGCAGCCCCACCATAATTTTCCTTTACAGGCTGGAAGACAATCTTACTATTCATAATTAAAGCACCATAGGGTTCTCCTGTGGACATATTAAAATAATCGCCATTAATGGCAAATACAATTTTTTTCCCAGTCTTTCTCTCACAGGCTGCTGCTTGATCGCGAACTGTCTGCATTCCCATCTTACCCGAATCATCATAATCTTTATATCCAGCTAAAATACCAACTGCAGAATTATTCAAATCTACTGTAGCCACATATCCTTTCGTCTGAGCCTTATCGGATTTCTTAATAAAAGTAATATCTTCCTCCGTAATACCAGGAGCCACTCCAAGCTGTTTATAGCCTGTCAATGAGAAGGTATCTGGAAGTTTGAAATTAGATGATGCTGCAATTGTATCTTCTCCATCATTTATTTGATTCTTAATCTCATCAGATACTTCTCCGATTGCAGCTTCCTGCTCTGCTGACATCTTTAAAAAAGCTTCCAGCTTTGCTTGTTCTTCTGCACTAAACTCAGAGTTACTGTCCTGCGCAAGGATATCTTCCTCTGCCACTTCCGTAGACTCTTCTACTACTTCTGTAGGTTCCTCTACTACCTCTGTAGACTCCTCTGACGCTTGTGTAGATTCCTCCACTACCTCCGTAGGTTGCTCCACTGCCTCTGTAGGTTGCTCCACTGCCTCTGTATGTTGCTCCTCGGACTCCTTCGTTGCCTCTGTAGATTCCTCTACTACCTCTGTGGACTCTTCTAATGCTTGTGTAGATTCCTCCACTGCCTGAATTGATTCCTTTCCTTCTTCCGTAGGTTCTTCCATCTGTTCTTGTACCGTCTCATCCACTGGAAGACCTTCTGTCTGTATGTCTTTGTCCACTGCATCCTCGATATCACTTATCTCGGCTGCAAAAGTATTCGTATTTACCAAACTAATACACATAGCAAAAGCCAAAAGAAAAGCCATACATCTTCTTAACTTTCTTTTCATTCTCTTTCCTCCTTATAATTTTTTCACTAAAATAATTTTATCCTCCTCTCCTCTCATTTCCATTTACTGTCGATAAAAACTTCTATTTTTGATATAAATCAGTAAATAAATATTTTTTGAGATAATCTTATTGTACAGTTCTAAATCTTCACTGTCAATGTTTTTTGTCCTACTATTATATCTTTTTTGATTTTTATTGGTATAATTGTATATTTATATTGTGAAATATTCGTTCTATATTATAAGTTTTTTATATGTTTATAACAATTTACTATGTGCATTTTTTATAAATTTTACTCTCCAACAATATTTTGCATCCAGACTCCCTTCCACACTAAAATAAACCCAATCACAGATTTAAAAATATCCGCAAACTGTACAATCGCATAGATTGCTAATACAGGAACTGTTGTGAAACGGCTTAAACTAAAGGCAATCACTACGCTGACGCAGCATATATATACGCTGTCAAATAAAAATGTAATCAACGTCTTTCCTCCTGAGCGAAGTGTAAAGTAAGTTGCATGCAAAAACGCATTTTGTGGCATAAAAAAAGCCTGAATCATAATAAAATATTTCGCTAAGTTTCTCACATCTTCTGTCGTATTATAGACTTTCGGAAAGAGCGGCGCTGTCAAAAACATCAAGACTGCCATGACAGTACTACAGCAGACAGAGAAAACTATCATCTTATTATCTGTATCTCTCGCTTTTTTCATATCTCCCCTTCCAAGAATCTGTCCGACAACAATAGCAACCGAATCCCCAAGTGCCAAAAACACGATATTGAATACATTATTAATCGTATTAGAAATATTAAGAGCCGCAATGACATTTAAACCACGAACAGAATAACATTGTGTCAAGATAGCCATACCTGCTGCCCACATTGTCTCATTTAATAAAAGTGGAAATCCCTTCACAATAATCTTCTTTGTCAGATTCATCGGAATCTTCATTGTCCGATATAGACCTTTGGTAAATTCGTTCTCCTCTTTCTTCCTATGTGTTCCCCAAATCACAATTGTCATCTCAATATACCGTGAGAGAACCGTCGCAATTGCCGCTCCTCTCACTCCAAAAGCTGGAGCCCCAAACTTTCCATAAATCAAAATATAATTAAAAATTAAATTCACAAATACAGCTACGATGCCCGCCTTCATCGGAAGAACTGTCTTTCCACATTCCCTAAGCGTGCTGGAATAAACTTGCACTATCATAAAAGCTGGAAGACCGATTAACATAATCCATAAATACTGTCTTCCATATAAAAGTGTATTTGCAATACTTTCTTTTGTTCCCTCTCCCTGCAAATATAATCCGATTAGACTATCTCCCTTTGCCAAAAATAAAAAAATAGTTATCAGGGTGAGAAATGCTGTCATCCATATTTTAAAACGCATTGTATTTCTCACACCCTCATCATTTTTCTGTCCAAAATACTGCGCTGTAAAAATTCCAGCACCAGAAACTCCCCCAAAAATACAGAGATTATACACAAAAATAAGCTGATTCACAATCGATACACCAGACATCTGCTCCGTTCCAATCTGTCCAATCATAATATTATCCAGCATTGACACGAAATTCGTAATACCATTTTGAATCATAATCGGCACTGCCACCATCAATATCATTCGATAGAAAGCCCGATCTCCGATAAATTTTCGGAAAATCGTCCCTCTTTTCTTTATTATTTCCATAAATATTTCTCCTTCGTTTTAAATTTTCAGTTTCTATCCCTGCCCTCAAAACCAAATATCTCAAGAAATATACCCGCAGGGGAAAGCATTCTATAGGGTATACAATACAAAACCCTCTTGCAAGAGAGCTCGCATCGAGTTTGTGACCTTTCGACTCTGGCATCATTTATAATATGATAAGATGAATGACCTACTCCACGGTTACACTCTTTGCTAAGTTTCTAGGCTTATCCACATCAAGTCCCTTAGCCACACTCACATAATATCCCATCAACTGAAGTGGAATAATCGCTAAGCTTGTCGTAAAATGAGGGTCTGTCTTTGGCACATATACATTAAAATCAGCTGTATCCTCAATGCTATAATTGCCAAATGTCGTAAGTCCCATCAAGTAGGCGCCACGGCTTTTTACCTCAACCATATTGCTTATCATTTTCTCATATAATTCTTGTTGTGTCAAAATACTGATGACAAGAATACCATCCTCAATTAAGCTGATTGTACCATGTTTCAGCTCTCCTGCCGCATAGGCCTCAGAGTGAACATAGCTGATTTCTTTCATCTTAAGACTTCCCTCGAGAGCTGTTCCATAGTCAATTCCTCTTCCTAGGAAGAAAATATCATGTGCATTGCTAAACTTGCTTGCAAACCACTGAATTCTCTCCTTATCATCAAGTACGAACTGAATCTTATCTGGAAGCTCAAGAAGCTCTTTTACGTACTCTGCGTATTTCTCGTCATCCACATATCCGCGAACACGACCAAACTCCACTGCCATCAAATCACAGGCAATTAACTGAGTACTATAAGCCTTCGTTGTGGCAACTGCAATCTCTGGACCTGCCATCGTGTAAAGAACGTTGTCAGCTTCTCTGGCAATGGAACTTCCCACTACATTCACAATGGCGAGCGTCTTAACCCCTTTTGCCTTCGCCTCACGAAGAGCCGCCAAGCTATCAGCTGTCTCTCCAGACTGACTGATAATAACAACCATGCTATTTGGCACAAGAATTGGATTCCTATAGCGGAACTCAGAACCTAGGTCAAATTCTACTGGAATCTTTGCGATATCTTCAAATACATACTTCGCAACTGCTCCGACATGGTAAGCAGAGCCACATGCCACAATATAGATACGCTCCAACTTTTGAATCTCTTCCTCTGTAAGTCCGACAGAGTCAAAATTAATCTTATTATCTACAATATAGCTTGTCAAAGTATCTCTCACTGCTCGTGGCTGCTCGTGAATCTCCTTCATCATAAAATGCTCAAATCCACCTTTTTCTGCCGCCTCGGCATCCCAAGTAATTGTAACTTTATCTTTTTGAATTTCTTCTTTGTCAATATTATAAAAATGAATCTCGTCTCTACTGAGCTCTGCAATCTCCAGATTATCAATATAATATACATTACGCGTATAGCGAAGAATTGCTGGCACGTCTGAGGCGATATAATTGCCGTCCTCGCTTGTTCCAACAATCAATGGACTGTCTTTTCTCACAGCATAGACAACATCTGGGCGGTCTTGGAACATAATTCCAAGTGCATAAGAACCTCTGACACGAAGCATAACCTTTGAGAGCGCCTCAAGGACATTATGGTCATACTTTTTATAATAATAATCTACGAGTTTTGTGACTACTTCTGTATCTGTATCAGAATAAAACTCATAGTTTTGTTTTCTTAACTTTTCTTTTAACTCTGCATAATTCTCGATAATTCCATTATGAACTAATACAACAGAATAATCATCACTATGATGAGGATGCGCATTGAGTTTTGATGGCTCACCGTGAGTCGCCCATCTCGTATGACCAATACCATACGTACCTGGCACTGCATTTCCATTATCTGTCTTTTCAATTAAAGTTTTTAATCTACCTTTTTCCTTTACTATCTCTACTGTCGCTGTCTCATCATTATGTACAGCAATTCCAGCTGAGTCATAACCGCGATACTCTAATTTTGATAATCCGTCTAATAAAATAGGTGCTGCCTGTTTATAGCCAATAAATCCAACGATTCCACACATATTTCATTCTCCTTTCTTTTTTTCAAAATCTTAACTAGGTAATTTTCTACAGAAAACTTATTTTTAATCTCATTTTATTTCCTCATTCCGTCCTATTGTAGCATACATCTTTTGTAAAAGCAAACTTTCTCATGAAATTCAATTTATTTTTTATATTTTGCCTATTTTTCATGTGGAAAACAATTAATTTCTACCTATTTTCCTCTATGTCTTAATCTCGACGGACTCTCTTCGCTGTGTATTAGCAAGATGCTATAGGGATAACTACTACATAATTCTATTAAAATTAAAAAAAAAGCTTGCATATTACGTTACGTCATCTTTTATAATAATAAAAACGAAGGGATGTCTATAGGAATAGATATCTTAATTTATGATTTAAGGAGGAATGTATTCATGAAGGGAATTATTCTTGCAGGTGGCTCTGGGACGAGATTATATCCTCTCACTCGAGTGACCAGCAAACAACTTTTACCAGTATATGATAAGCCAATGATTTATTATCCACTTTCTGTTCTTATGAATGCGGGTATTCGCGATATTTTAATTATCTCAACCGAGACAGACCTGCCACGTTTTTGGATGCTTCTTGGCGATGGCAATCAATTTGGAATTCATCTATCATATAAAGTTCAGCCAAGCCCAGACGGACTTGCTCAGGCCTTTATTCTCGGAGAGGAATTCATCAAAGATGACTGTGTCGCCATGGTACTTGGAGATAATATCTTCTCTGGCCACGGCTTAAAAAAACGTCTTCTTGCGGCTGTAGACCGTGCGGAAAATCAAGGAGAGGCTACTATTTTTGGATATTATGTGGACGACCCAGAACGCTTTGGTATCGTTGAATTTGACCAAGATGGAAAGGCCATCTCTATCGAGGAAAAACCAGCCCATCCAAAGAGCAATTACTGCGTAACTGGTCTCTATTTTTATGATAACCGCGCAGTAAAATACGCAAAAGAGCTAAAACCAAGTCCGAGAGGAGAATTGGAGATTACGGATTTAAACCGTATTTACTTAGAACAAGACCAACTACATGTAGAGCTCTTAGGACAGGGATTTACCTGGCTTGACACGGGAACTCACGAGAGCCTTGTCGATGCCACAAATTTTGTGAAAACTGTGGAGACACATCAACATCGAAAAATCGCCTGTCTCGAAGAAATTGCCTATCTAAACGGATGGATTACAAAAGAAGATGTCTTATCCGTATATGAGCTTATGAAAAATAATCAGTACGGGCAATACTTAAAAGACGTCATCGATGCAAAATACTTAGATGCGCTCCATTAATTTGGAAGCAAAATCACCCTAAATAGACCGATTGCCCTGTATCCGTTTTCTATAGCAGTTTACTCGGCAATCTAGAAAATCAAATATGGAGGACTATTATGACAATTATTGTAACAGGCGGCGCTGGATTTATCGGCAGCAATTTTATTTTCCATATGCTAGATAAATATCCAGATTACCGCATTATCTGCCTAGATTGTTTAACTTATGCAGGAAATTTATCCACTCTCGCCCCTATTATGGACAAAGAAAACTTCCGCTTTGTAAAGGAAAATATCACAGACCGCAAGGCTGTCTACTCTCTCTTTGAGGAGGAAAAGCCTGATATCGTCGTAAACTTTGCGGCAGAAAGCCATGTTGACCGCTCAATTGAAAATCCAGAAATATTTTTAGATACAAATATCAAAGGAACTGCCGTGCTTATGGATGCCTGCAAAAAATACGGCATCACCCGCTATCACCAAGTTTCCACGGACGAGGTATACGGCGACCTTCCCCTTGACCGACCAGACTTATTTTTCACAGAGGAGACACCGATTCACACGAGCAGTCCCTATAGTGCCTCAAAGGCAGCGGCAGATTTGCTTGTCCTAGCATACCATAGAACATATGACCTTCCTGTGACAATCAGCCGATGCTCCAATAACTACGGACCATATCATTTTCCAGAAAAATTAATTCCGCTCATGATTGCGAACGCATTAAATGACAAACCACTTCCTGTCTACGGAGAGGGACAAAATGTGCGAGATTGGCTTTATGTCGAAGACCACTGTAAAGCGATTGACCTTATTATACATAAGGGTCGAATCGGAGAAGTTTATAATATCGGCGGTCATAATGAGATGAAAAATATCGATATTGTAAAAATCATCTGCAGGGAATTAAAAAAGCCAGAAAGCTTAATTACCTACGTCACTGACAGAAAAGGACATGATATGCGCTACGCCATCGACCCGACTAAAATCCACGAAGAGCTCGGATGGCTTCCAGAGACAAAATTCGCCGACGGTATTAAAAAGACCATCCAATGGTATCTAGATAATAGAGATTGGTGGGAGACTATTATCTCTGGAGAATATCAAAACTACTATGAAAAAATGTACAAAAACCGCTAAAAATAAAAAATAGAAAGGTTTGGTGGCAAGATGAGAGTATTGGTAACAGGCGTCAAAGGGCAACTCGGCTTTGACGTCGTAAATGAACTAAAAAAACGAGACTATGAGGCAATCGGTGTGGATATCGATGAGATGGATATTACAAAGGAAGAGGAAGTCCATACCGTAATAAAAAATATAGCGCCAGATGCCGTTATCCACTGTGCCGCCTGGACTGCCGTGGACGCCGCAGAGGAGAAGGAAAATAAAGAAAAAGTATATCTTGTAAATGCCATTGGAACTTCCCATATCGCCAAAGTCTGCAAAGAACTTGACTGCAAGCTACTCTATTTGTCTACAGATTATGTCTTTGACGGAGAGGGAGAAGAACCCTGGCTTCCTGACTACAAAAATTATAAACCTTTAAACCAATATGGATACTCCAAATTAGAGGGGGAGAAGGCAGTCTCCTCTCTTTTATCCAAATTTTTTATCGTCCGGATTGCCTGGGTTTTTGGGGTAAACGGCAATAATTTTATCAAAACAATGCTTCGTGTCGGCAAAAATCATGATATTTTAACAGTCGTAAAAGACCAGATAGGAACACCGACCTATACGTATGATTTAGCGAGACTTCTCGTCGATATGATTGAAACTGAAAAATACGGCTATTACCACGCAACAAACGAGGGTGGCTATATTAGCTGGTATACTTTCGCTACAGAAATTTTTAGACAGGCAAGCCTGCTCGGTCATAAAGAATACGATGAAAATCATCTCACTGTAAAGCCTGTCACAACAGAAGAATATAGTATCTCTAAGGCAAAACGCCCATTTAATAGCCGCCTTGATAAAAGTAAATTAGTGGAAAATGGTTTTACACCTCTTCCGACTTGGCAGGACGCATTAAAGAGATATCTCAGGGAAATAGAATTTTAAAATAAGAGAGGGATAATATGGGACAGATTAAAGTTGAAAAAAATGTGGGAGGAATTGAGGGACTTTATGTCATCACACCAACTGTGCACGGAGATTCGCGAGGTTATTTTATGGAGACCTATAATCAAAAAGATATGGAAGAAAATGGTCTTTTCTTAAATTTTGTTCAAGATAACCAATCTTGCTCCACAAAAGGAGTTCTCCGAGGATTGCATTTTCAAAAAAAATATCCACAGGGAAAACTAGTGCGTGTTATCAAAGGTTCTGTCTTTGACGTGGCAGTTGATATCCGCCCAAATAGCAAGACTTATGGAAAATGGTTTGGCATCGAGCTGACCGAAGAAAACAAAAAACAGTTTTATATTCCAGAGGGCTTCGCGCATGGATTTTTAGTCTTATCTGATATCGCAGAATTTTGCTATAAATGCACGGATTTTTATCATCCAGGGGACGAAGGCGGTCTCGCTTGGAATGACCCAGATATCCATATCGTATGGCCAAAACTCGTCGGAGAATATAGAGGAACTGCCTCCAAAGAAGGATATCACCTAGAAGACGGTACAAGTTTAAATTTAAGTGAAAAAGACCAACTCTGGGGACGTCTAGCTGACTATAAAACTATTTGAGCAAAAGAAAATCGCCTGATACCTCGCATTTAGATATAACTGACTTAGCTATATCCTAAAAGGGGAAGAAAAATGGAAAAGCTATCATCCATTTTTCTCCCCATATAGCCGCTAAGTAAATCCCAACTGCTAGATACGGACCCATGGCAAATATATGACTTAAATTCTTTCTCTTCATACGAATACTGTGAATCAGCAAACCACTCATACATCCGATAATGAACGCTATTGTAATCTTTTTCCATCCAAGTAAAAGCCCACAAACCGCCATCAATTTGATATCTCCTCCTCCAATCGCCGTTCCCCTCGTCATATAATATAAGAAAAAAAGAATCCCACTGATAAAAAAAGCACCTATCAAATGATTGATTTCCTGTCCTCTATCTAGCATCGTGGCAATAATACCAAGAATTCCCAGAAAAATATTAATCGAGAATGGAATCTCGTATGTATACCCGTCAATTATAGCAATTAAAAGAAGAGCAGATTCCATAAGACAATAAATAATACTTACTGTATTTCTCCCATTGACTATAAAAATAATACTATATAAAATGCCGTTTATTCCCTCGAGAATTAGAAAAGAATCTATTTTTATTTGATAAAAACAATAAAGAAAATCCTTAAGAAAATGACCGACAATTATGCCAGCTATTCCTATATAAACAAAAACTGCAAAATAAACTATCACCTCCTATTATTTATCCTATGATATCGAATGTGGTCCCGCAATTCTCAAAAACATTCCTAATCCGCTCATTTTTCTCCGAAAAATGGCTACTTACTCCTGTTTCTGGCGGGTCCCGAGTTCAAATCTATTGATTCTCTTCTATAAGATAATCTGGTACTGTATCTTCACTCTGTTGCTCAACTGTGCTGCTACTTGTAGTATCAGAAATTGCTGTAGATGTCGCAGTATTCTGAGTAGAGATTGTCGTATCGCTCGTCTGACTCACAGCGCTTGTCGTAGCTTCTGTCGTCAAAGTAGTGCTTCCAATAGTCTCCGTTGTATCGGTGGACTGTACCGCTGTACTCGCCGTTTCACTACCATCAAAACTCTCAATCGGCAACTCCGCCACCCAAAGGTCCTTGACATTTTGTTCATACTCCTCGACTGTAATTGCGGCAGTTGAAATCTGATTCATACAATTCTTGTCCAAGACGAAACTCATAACATTTTCTATTTTATTCTCCCCATTTCTCACCTTAGCTACATACTCAATCTGGTCATAGACAGAACAGTTTTGATTCTTAACTAAATCTTCCACATTCAGGAAATTCTGTTCCAAAACACACTCTCTCTCCAAGGCTTCTGGCAAGAGTACTTGCAAAATCAAAATATTACTCTTATCTTCTTCATTTGCATTGCCATCATAGACATCATAAATCTCGCCGTATTTTAATTCTAAATTCTCTTTTGTGGCAATCTCTCTTGTCGTATCACTCAGAGCTAACGTCGAACCTTCTGCATCTTCCTCCTCATCTACTGCCAAGTCAGATACTTCATTGCTCGTATCTTGCACTGTTTTGGTTTCCTCCTTGTTTCCTCCAGAACATGCAGTCACTCCCATAATACATATACAACTACATGCTATCAGTAAAAACTTTCTCATAATTTTCCTCCCTTAATAATCTAATGAACGATTCTCACCACTTCCAGTTCATCGAAAATGATGGTTTGTTACTATCCTTTTTCGTTTTCTATCTTTTTCCTTTCCTATTCTACTACAATTGCACAAAAAAATAGTGAAGGTTTTGTGAAACTTTTCCTATTACTTTTCCTCTTCACATTAATGCATCTCAAATATCCCTGCTAGAAATTAGAAATTCCAAAACCATCTATCTTTGATATATCCTCAAAATTATATATAAAATGAGTGTTTCAATAGCGGAATAATTCCTATAAAAAAAAGAAGTGAACCCACTCGTCACTTCCTAAAACCTATAAATATCATTTTTTAATATATCTTCAAAATTGCACATAGAATAAATTCTTTTCCACTAAGTTCGCACTAGATTCGACAATATCTCATCAAGTGCTCCTCTCGATTTAGCCAGACTAGGTCAAGCCCTCGACCGATTAGTAACAGTCAGCTCCATA
>JAUUSJ010000247.1 GCA_030841965.1 Blautia sp. | reverse complement strand
TCTATCGTTTTTAGAGGACATATGGACGGACTCTCTTCGCTGTGTACTGGCAAAATATTATAAAATTCTCTATTTTTATAAAGATAGTTACTGTATCATACAGTCTCGATATGTGTTTCATGCTTTTTATATTTACAAAAATTTTACGCTATTATACAGTATTTCTATAAATCATGCTTATTCTTGTCATTCTAAATATATCCAATATGACCACTTAGTTTAAAACATAAATTAGCATTTTCACTCTGAAAACTGTCTAATATCCATCTCGTCCTTCTGTTTTATTTCTTGTAGTACCCATCTGCCATCTTCATATATGAACAGCCAGTATTCATAAAAACTTTCTGGTTTTGTATTCCCTCTTAGTACTTTCTTTGTATATTTGTTTATATAATATCCTATCATGCTTCCATGTATCAGATACCATATCTGGTCTTTGTCTGTTCCCTCTTCGTCTACTACAAATACAGGCATTGCACTTAGAAGACGTACATTATGCTGTATCACTTCCTCATTGCGAATCTTCATCCACTCTAGTTTCGTATTCCAAGATTCTTTGAGTTCCCTACTCAAATACTCGGCCGCATACTCTACATCCTGTCTTCTCCAGCATTCTTGTATCTCAAAATATGCTTTTTCTATCCTGCCTTGAATCTCTTTATAATCCCAGTTAATTCCAAGTTTTTCATATTGTTTCATCAATTTTACTGTTTTGGCCTTTGCCTTATGTGCACGGTATCCAAAAACAATGGTTCCTCCTGCAAATACCAGATAACAAAATCCTATATTCAAAATAGAACCAATTGGATTACTCCGTCTGCTCCCATTTGTACTATGATAATGGGAACCTCCTCCTGAAGAACCGCCTCCTCCAGAACCACCTCCGCCGCCTCCGCTTCCACCACCTCCTGCTCTTGCATATACCTGCATATGTAAAGAAAAAGAGAAAATTAATATCAATATCCCTATTTTCAAAAATTTCCTCATCTAAAAACTCCTTCCTAATTTATCATCCACTCAACAACAAGCTACTAAGTTTCTTATTTCTTATTTCCTTTCTCCTATTCCAGCCACCCTTGCTTAAACATTCCCTCAAAATAGCCAATACAATTTTCCAAAAACCGCCAACGCACAGCCGAGAGAGGCAATCGATATATGCCCCGAAAACGATAGAGAGTGGAGCGATTTTTCGATATACTTAGCTTTGCCGCTGGAGCACTGTCTGAGCACCAAAGGTGCGAGTTTGCGGGAAGCGGCAAAAATCAGCGTATGTCGAAAAATCGTGGGAACGAACGTGTTTGCGGGACATATATC
Organism: Blautia sp.; assembly: GCA_030841965.1. Lineage (GTDB taxonomy): Bacteria > Bacillota > Clostridia > Lachnospirales > Lachnospiraceae > JAUUSJ01. The sequence continues at coordinate 2,509 of JAUUSJ010000247.1, read as the reverse complement.
GATTGCCTCTCTCGGCGTCTCTTATCTATCTAACTTCTTAATCAACCAGTAAAAACTCCCTTCCATTCTGAGTTCTAGAATCTCCTCCCACCCAGACAGTAAACCTTCCTGGCTCTGCTTTATATTCCATAGAACGAGTATAAAATTTCAAATCCTCTGACGATAAAGTAAATACCACCTCTTTCTCTTCCCCTGGCATCAAAGTCACCTTGGAAAATCCTTTCAATTCCCGCACTGGTCTTACCACAGTACCGAAATGGTCTGTCACATAAAGCTGCACCGTCTCTGTTCCTGCAATTCTTCCTGTATTTTTCACCATCACAGATATCTTCAGCATTTCTCCCATTGAAATTTCTTCTTTATCTAATTTCACTTTTGAGTAAGAAAAGTCCGTATAACTTAGACCATATCCAAAGCAATAGAATGGCTGATTTGGCATATCACTATATCGGCTGAGGAAACGGTCCTCCATACATTCTCCATCCTCGACATGACGCCCTGTAGAAAATTCCCCGTAAAATACTGGAACCTGTCCCACGCTCCACGGCATGGACATAGAAAGCCTTCCCTGTGGATTCACATCACCGTAGAGGATATCCGCCACTGCTCTTCCTCCTTCTGTTCCCGGCATCCAGGCATAGAGAATGGCCTTTGTCTTATCCTCCACTTCTCTCAAATCCAGAGGTCTTCCTGCAAAAATCACCGCAGCAGTATTCTCATTTGCTTTGGTCACTGCTTCCAAAAGCTGTTTCTGTATTTGTGGAATGGTGATATCTCCTCGGCTAGCTCCCTCTCCTGTCTGGATGGATGCCTCTCCCAAAAGAAGTACTACTTTATCACAGGACGCTGCTATTTTAACCGCTCTTTCTATGAGAGCCTCTGTCTCCTCCTTCGTATCTTCATTTTTCATATGATATCGAAATCCATAAACAGTCTGACCTGGATTTAAAATGCCACAGCCCTTTTCAAAAACTGCCAAAGCGCCTTTTTCTTCTACTCCCTGTCGACAGCTCACCGCCTGGTCAATATCCCCAAAGAAAGACCATGCTCCCAAGAGATGCTTTTCTTCCACATATGGTCCGATAAATGCCACCTTTTCTTCCTTTTTAAGAGGGAGAAATCCATCTTGATTCTCCAATAAGACCATGCTATCTGCCGCTATTTTTCTTGCCTTTTTTCTATTTTCCTCTGAAAAAATAATGGACTGAGCTATTTTTCGTTCTCTAAAAGGCTCCTCGAAGAGTCCCAATTTATTTTTCAGCCGTAAAATACGTAGCACTGCTTCGTCGATTAGCTCTTCTCTCACTTTTCCATTTTTAACAAGTTCTTCTAGCTCGGTCATATAACAACCGCTCATCATATCCAAGTCCGTTCCCGCCTCTAATGCCTGTCTCGCAGCCTCTTTTTTATCTTCGGCTACTCCGTGAGAAATCAACTCTCCAATGGCATTATAATCAGAAACTAGCACTCCATCAAATCCCATTTCCTCTCTAAGCACCGTTCGCATCAGCCACTGATTACCCGTAGCTGGAATTCGATTTAAAGTATTAAAGGAGGTCATCACCATTGCCGTCCCCGCATCTATCGCCGCCTGATACGAAGGCAGATAGGAATCTCTTAACGTGCGCTCTGAGAGTTCCACATTATTGTATTCTTTTCCTGCCGTAGGCGCACCGTAAGCCGCAAAATGCTTCGTGCAGGCTCCTAGATGCTCCTCATAATGTTCTCCATCTCCCTGAATTCCTCGAACCATCGCTGCCGCCATTTGGGAATTTAAGTATGGGTCTTCTCCTGTGGACTCCATGACACGTCCCCACCTAGCATCTCTTACCAAATCCACCATAGGAGCAAAAGTTATATGAAGTCCGTCAGCGGCAGATTCTCTCGCCATGATATCTCCCGTACTTCTTGCATCTTCCTGGGAAAACGTGCATCCTAAAGCCAATGGAATCGGAAAAATAGTCTTATATCCGTTAATAATATCCGCCATAAATACTACTGGAATATGATGTGGCTGTCTCTCCATACATTTTTTTTGCAGACTCTCAATCTCCTCCACTCCCACAGCACCTAAAATACTTCCAGCCAAAGTCAAGTCTTCCCTGTCCACTCCCTGCTCTATGACACCTCCTGTCACAGGACCTTCATTATAAAAGCAACTTACATCTAGCTGCATCATCTGTCCTATTTTTTCTTTTAATGACATATCCCTTAGAAGTTCCAATAATTTTTCATCTGTCATTTTATATTCCTCCCAAATATTAATCTCATGATACCAGGGTCAAAAGGTCTAAAATCCGATGCAAGCTTGCTTGCAAGAGGATTTTTGAACTTGGGACCCGCCAAAAACATGAATAAGTAGCCATTTTTCGGAGAAAAATGAGCGGATTATGAATGTTTTTGAAGGCGCTGGGCGCCAGTGACGCCCGTTTAGCGCCGACCGGAGTGGAACGTAGATTGCGGGAGCACATTGTGCGGAGCAATCTGGTATCAAAGGGGTCAAAAGACC
>JAUUSJ010000021.1 GCA_030841965.1 Blautia sp. | reverse complement strand
TTGTAAGGGGATGGTAGCCGGAATATGATATCTGTTAGTAACAACAGAGCTTTCCCCGAATGTTAGCAAGTGCAAAGAAGCTGCTAATTTTCATGGCTTATCTGGACTTAACAGAAAGGATATTCAGATTACCAGAATTTGATTCGAAAGTAAAAAAAGTCCTTGATAATAAAGGGCTAAACATATCAGTTCTTGACAGGGATTAACAGAACCACAGAGCTCTCCTAAGGCGGGTGTCGGAGGTTCAAATCCTCTCTGGGACGCTAATTATTAACGCTGTAAGTTTTTGGTTTCAAGGGCTTACAGCGTTTTTGATTTTAATGCAATCATTGATAAAGCAAAATGAATCCAAGCTTATAAGCGATTTGAAATAGTTCTCCAAGTTTCTTTAGTTAAAAAACTTTCTTCGGCTACTGCTTCCATTTCTTGGAATCGAATCCACGGAATACTAAAGGAGAGAGTTTCACCGCTTATACATTTTCGTGCCGATGGGTCTGTCAATCCAATATAGCATTGCTGCTTCGTATTTTCTACTGAGAATGGAAACAATATGGATTGTGCACATCCAGACCCAAAAGTTATGGTAGTATTGTCTAAGGTTTTTCTGTCATAATTTGATAATGTCACAAGACCTGAGAGTTGGTCGGCATTTACTAAAAAAATAACACCGTCTAAATTCTCTTCTAGTTCTGCATCCAAATTGCAAAGAGGTGTAAATACAAGATAATGATTCGTCTGATATTCCGGCATTGATTCAATATAATCTAATGCCAATTCTGGGTTCTGTTTGTAAAATTCCCCTTCTTTTGGACCTTTTCCACCAATTGACAAAAAGTATTCGATTACACCCGTTTCAAATGGCTCAATACCCATTCCTGCTCGGGCACCCTTACATACGACAGTTTTGTCACTAAATGCAGTTGTTATGCCCTTATTAGCAGAGGCATTTAACATGGCAACGACGCAGCCCCATTTTCCTTCTTGAAATTGAATTGCATTTTCTGGGCATTTGTTGGTACGGTAAACAGCAACGGGATGGTTACGAAGCTTAATTAATGAAGCAATTTTACTTTCCATTTTGATTCCTCCTCATATGAATTGGTATAGATATGTTTTTCTTTTTGCAAATATTTGAAAAATTCTATTGTGGTCATTTTTCTTTGGTTCCTTATATATATTATATTATCGCTAATATCAGCTGTAAAATAAGAACAAAATTGGAAATTTTGAACTTGTATATATACAAGTTATTGTAAAAAATATAGAAAGAAAAGTTTACCTGCATAGCTCACACTTGATTTAGTATAATACAAAAATTACTTTTATACAATATTATCTTCTAAAGATTTGCTAAGTTGTTTTAGTAACTACAGCATAATTTTGTTTTGTGTAAATTTTTTTGGATGTTTTGATTATACCATTAAGAGATTGAGTTTGTACTTTTCTAAAACATTAAAAAGTTGTAAACTAGTGTTTTGTTCAGATTCTATATTTTATGATATTTTTTTAAATTCTGAAGTCAGATTTGTTTAATATTTGTGAATAATAGCATCTTAGTTATGAATAATAGCACCTTTTATTAATAAAGATAAGCAAATATAATAAAGTATAGAAAATTAAATATTAATATGGAGTGGTTATTATGAGTAATATTAAATTCTATTCTAAAAAAAATATTCCTCTAGAAATGCATAAAGCCAAAATTATTCAAAAAATAGAGTTGCATTCAATTGAGGAAAGATATCAAAAATTAATAGAAGCAGGAAATAATACATTTCAATTAAAAAATGAAGATATTTATCTTGATATGTTAACAGATAGCGGTGTAAATGCAATGAGTGATAAAATGCAAGCAGCTATGTTTGAAGCCGATGATAGTTATGCAGGTTCAAGTACATTTACTAAAATGAAAGATAAATTAAAAGAATTATTTGATATGGATTATTTTTTACCTGCACATCAAGGGCGAGCTTGTGAAAATATTCTTGCATTGAGATTTATAAAACCAGGGAATGTTATTCCTATGAATTATAATTTTGATTCTACAAAAGAACATATAAGACGAGCAGGTGGAAGAGTTATAGAAATGATTTACAAAGAAGGAATTATTCCAGAATGTGAAAAACCATTTAAAGGAAACTTTAACGTAGAAAAGCTAGAAAAAATAATTAAAGAAGAATCATCTTCTAATATATCATTTGTACGAATTGAAGCTGGAACTAATTTAATTGGTGGACAACCATTATCCTTAGAGAATATGGAAGAAGTTTCAAGAATATGTAAGCGATATGATATTTTATTAGTTTTAGATGCTAGTTTATTACAGGATAATTTATATTTTATCAAAACAAGAGAGAAAAAATATAAAGATTGGTCTATTAGAAATATAACAAGAAAAATTGCTTCATTAATGGATATAATATATTTTTCTGCAAGAAAATTTGGTTTTGCAAGAGGAGGAGGGATGTGTATTCGTAATAAAGAAATATATGAGTCTATGAAAGAATATGTAACAATATTTGAAGGATTTTTAACATATGGTGGTATGTCTGTAAAAGAAATGGAAGCAATAACTATTGGACTTAATGAAACTATGGATGAAGATGTAATTTCTCAAGGTCCTGAATTTATTGCATATACTGTACAGGAATTAAAGGATTATGGTATTCCTGTGGTATTACCAGCAGGAGGATTAGGAATACATATAAATGCTAAAAAATTTTTAGATCATTTATCAATGAATGATTATCCAGCAGGGGCATTGACTGCTGCTATTTATTTAAGTAGTGGTATTCGATGTATGGAAAGAGGAACAATTTCAACTGATAGAAATAAAGATGGAAGCGAACATTTTGCAGATATGGAACTTGTGAGAATAGCTATACCAAGAAGAGTATATACATTATCTCAGATTGAATACTTGATTGACAGACTTAAATGGTTATATGACAATAGAAAAATTATTGGTGGAATTCACTTTAAAGTAGAACCAAAAAGTTCACGATTCTATTTTGGAATTCTTGAAGCAAATAATGATTGGCAAATTAAGCTTATTGAACAGTATAAAAGAGATTTTAAAGATAGTTTATAAGTGTATTTTATTCAATATATTTTAAAAATAAAATTTTGGTTCAGAAAAAATTTATAAATAAAGAGGGAAAAATGAAATATATTTTAGAAGACATTATTTTTAAAATTAATAAAAAAAATTGTGAATATGAAACAATGAAATATTGTTTAGATTATTCATACGAAAATTATTATACATCTGCTGAATTATTTTTATTAACGGGTGGATTAGAGTTTGAGTTTTTAAAAGGTAGTAGAACATTAGGATATAATTCTCTTAAAATTAAAGGAGAATTATTACATAAGTATATTACATCTTATATAGAATGGCATAAACCAAAGACAATGATACAAAAAATTAATTTGATAGAAAATGCTTTACAACATCAAGCTCCAGTTACATTATATATAAAAGCAGAAGGATTAATATATCAGCATTTTAGCGAAAAAAGATATCCATATCATATTATTAATGTGTATGGAATTGATACTGATTTAAAAGAAATTTATATAGCGGATTTATTTGTTAATGATGAAAAGAATATGCGTACAATGATTGGAAAATTTCCATGGTATATTATTTTAGAGAATACCTTAGAAATTATTGTATATAATCGAAAAAAATGCTTAGTATTAAAAAATAATCATGAAGACATAATTATTGAGAATATGAAAAAATTCTTAGTAGATAAAATTCCATTAATTAATAGTTATTTCATAGAGTTAAATACTGTTAGTGATTTGTATTATAAAATTAACAGTATTACAAGTACACGCTGGTTATTTATTCCAATGTTTGAATTTATTAATGAGTATGCAAGAGATACTTTAGATAAAAATACAAGAATAGCTGTTATTCAATTAATTGAAAAATGGAAAAATATGATGCTGAAATATATAAAGTTTTGTTATATTGATATAAAAATGGATATTTATAGTAAATTAGATATTTTTTCTATGTTAAATGACACTAGAGAAGTTATAGAGAATGTTATACGTAATTTGGAGGAATAAAATGAATAATAAAAATGTAGAAAATACTATTATTGAAATAATTAGTAAAAATGCAATAGAAATAGAGGGAGGAATAAAATTAGAAAATAGATTAGTTGATATTGGAATAAATTCTTTATCTTATGTAAAAAGTATAGTTCAACTAGAAAATGAATTTGGATTTGAATTTAAAGATGAGGATTTAGATTTTAGAAAAATAGAAAGTATACAAGACATATACAACAAAGTAATAGAATATTTAAATAAATAAGAAAGATATGAAGAGTTTTAATGAATGTTGGTTTAAAGATTGTCATCATATGGCCTTACTTCCTATTATGAACGAATTCTTGGGAACTGTGGACGATTTAGTTTTGAATCAAGTTTACTTTTATACAAAGAGTGATTTTTGTGGATTAGAATTAAAACGTATAGATTTTCGAAATATCTATGAAATATTAGAAAATAAAGGAATAGAATGTGATATAGTTGATAATGAAGATTTAATATTAATACTGACACAGTATTTAAAGAAAAATACATATGCGATAATAGGTGTAGATAATTTTTATGAAAGTATTAGAAAAGATTATTATCATAAAAAACATCAGGCACATTCCTTATTAATTAATGATATAAAATATGATAAAAAAACAGCTATTGTACTAGAACAACCTGCTTTTTTTAGTATAAATTATCAATTATATAATTTACCGTTTAAAGAATTAACAAGTTCCTATTTAAATTTCATTGCTAGGAAAAAAGATAGTAATTTTTTTTCAAAAGAATTATCAGATATATGTAAATATAAAAATGAAATTCCTAATATAAGTATATTTTCAAAAAAACAATATAAAAATAATAATACTGTTGATATCGAAAAGTATTTTATAAAAAATTTATTATTATATCAAGAAAATATAATGAAAGGAATAGAATATATTCAAGTTTATAAGAGAAAATTAGGAAAGTTAATTGAAAATATAATAGAATATAGAGAAAAAGAAAAAGAAATTATTATAAATACAATGACGCAAATTATTCTTGGAAAAAATGAAGAATTAGTAGCAATGAGAAGAATTATTTCGATTGATCTAGAAAAAAAATATATTGATAATCAAAAACAAATAGTTAATAATTGGTCGATTATTAGAAATAAAGTATCAAAAATGTTTTATAGAAAGCAATATAATAAACAATATATTGTTAATATAAATGAATTGTTACAGGAAATATATATTAGAGAAAAAAATAATTATAATATTATTTTTAAATTGGAGTAGGTAAGTTATGAAATTTAAATTGCATCATATAGGTATAGCAATAAAAAATATTGATGAGTCAAAAAAATATTATATAGAATTATTAGGATATAACGAAGACAAAATTATAATTGATAAGCAACAAAATCTAAAAGCGTTATATTTAACGAAAGATGGAACTCAGATGGAATTGTTACAAAAGATAGATAATAATTTAAATTCACCTATAGACAATATATTAAAAAGTATGGGTGGAGGGATACATCATTATTGCTATGAAGTTAATAATTTAGAAAGTAAATTAAAGGAAGTATCAAAATATGGTTTTATCAAAATAAACAAAAAAATACATATATATACTGAGTTTAAAACTGCATTTTTTATTACACCAGATAATTTATTAGTTGAATTATTGGAAAGATATTAAAAATTAATTAGTATGATAAAATATGAGGAGACTAGTGTGAAAGAAAATAAATTAAGCCAAAATCGTGAAATAGACACAAGAAACAGATTCACATTGTGAACCAATTTAAGAGAGTGTTCCTACCTAAATAAATAGGTGTATCTACACATCAATAGTAAGGCGGGTGGATATATCTGATATTGATGACGGGAATGCCTTATAAAATTAAATCTATTATAACACAAAAATGTGAATGTGAATCACTTTCATTATTATCTACAATTAGTCTTTTGTCAAAATTATTCAATTATTCTTTAATTGTATATATAATTCATGAGAAAATTGCATATGGCAAGATCTGTAGTTTATTTTTAATTCCAGTATTACTGTAATTAATTTCCTATAAATTTATGCAATTTCATGCAAAAGACTAATTGAAGATTATTATTTGTGCCGCCAATTGAAAGGCGGCGGAATGGAGGAGTATTATGAAAAAAGAGAGAGTTTTTGAGTTAATCAAAGAGAATTTATCAGAAGAAATTTTGCAAAGTCAAGAAATTAAAACTACAACAGAATTTATTAGTGATTTAGGATTTGAATCTATTACTTTTATGGGGATGTTTTTAGAATTAGAAGAGGAATTGGGGCTATCGATAATAAGTAGCGATAAAAATTATTTGTTCTTTTCAATTATTACTGTTCAAGATTTATTGGATGCTATAGAAGAAGTTATGTAGAGGATTTAGGAATATGGAAAATATAGTAGTAAAAAAAGATAAAATATTAGAAACATATATAAAACATTATCTAGCAAATAAAGAATATGTAGAAAAAACACCATTAACATATTCATTTCTAGTTACAAAGCGTTGTCCATTAAAATGTAAACATTGTTTTAATAATAAAGCAGAAAAAGATTATGAGAAAAATGAATTGACGATAGATGAATATGAGAAAATTTCTTGTTCTATGAATCCATTTTTAACTGCTTTTTTTGGTGGAGGGGAGCCTTTTATTCGCAATGATTTCCATAAAATTGTTTCCTTATTTAGAAAAAATTGTAAAATGCAATGGTCAAGTGTAACTACAAATGGATTATTGCAAAATAGTATTCTTACGCAAATTGAAAAAATATGTGAAGATGCTTTAGGACAAAAATTTGTGTTAAATTTTTCGCTTGATGGTTATAGTGAGCAACATGATTTGATGCGAGGAAAAGGGGTATATAGCAAATGTATAGATACAATACGTATGTGTAATCAACTTAAGAAAAAATATAAAAATTTGTCAATAGGAATAGTCACCACTATGACTTCATTGAACGAAAACGTTTTAACAGATTTTTTCCAAGATATTAGTGATGATTTAAAACCAGATGTAATTTCTTTGCTTTTGGTACGTCAATTTCCACGTGATGGTGAATATATTAAACAGATTAATCCTGATAATTATTATAGAGCACAACAAAAATTATATGAACTTTTTGTTGAAGGAAAAAATGGAAATCCTAATGCACCTAATGCTTTTTTCCCATTTGCGTTTTATGACTTTATTAACAAAACATTATCATCAGATAAAAGAGAATTTCAATGTTATGCAGGAACTTATGGAGCATATATTGATTTTGATGGTGATGTTAATCCTTGTGAAGTTTTTAATGATGAAATGTGTAATGATAAGCCTGTATTAATGGGAAATTTGAGGGATTATGATTTAGATTTTAAAAAATTATGGACAAGTGATCGAGCTAAAAGGGTTAGAAAAATGGTTAATCAAAGTAGATGTTGTCAAAAATGCACACATGAAACAGAAGGAATATTGCCATCTTTATATTTTCCACCCAATGATATTGTTTATAAAGAAAGGATAATAAGATATGTTAAGTAATATAAAAGATTTAATGATATTTGATTCTTCGTTATTACCTAAAGATAATTTTCTTTCAACAGGTAGTACTAAAATACATATTAATAAGATTATTATTTCCAAAAATAATATGGATTTGAAACAATTCATTTCTATTATTTATTTATTGATTTTTAGATATATTAATCGAACATTAATTCCACTTATTATTAAAAAAAACGGTAAGTTATGGATAAATGAAATAAAGATAAAAGAAGGTACATTCATCGAATATTATAGAAGTATACAAGAAAGTAAAATTATTGAATTAGTAGGAATTGAAGAAAAAGACATTCCTATTATATTTGAAATCATAGAAAATAAACAAATTGAAAAAAATCAACATGAAATAAACGAAATTAAATTTATAATTTATGATACTAATTTTGAAATTATATATAATACAACCAAATATACAGAAGATACAATTAATAAATTTATAGATAATTTTAAGTTTTTATATAAACAAATAATATACAATCCTCATAAGAATATATATTCTTATGAAATTGTTTCAGAAAAGGAAAAAAAACAAATAGGAAATTTCAATTATAAAAAGAGGAAATATTACCATGGAGAAACTATTATTTCAGAATTTTATAAAATGTTGAAAGAAAATAAAGATAAGATAGCTGCAATTTGTGGTGAAAGGAAAATAACATATGGAGAATTTAATAATATAACTAATTATTATGCAGATAAAATTAAAAATTATCCAGATAAATATATTGGTTTATTTATGAAAGATGATTTAAGTACATATATAGGATGTTTTTCTATATTAAAAGCAGGGAAATGTATAGTTACAATAAATCCAACTTATCCAATACAAAGAATTAAAAAAATAAAAAAGCAATTGGATTTAAAATTAATTTTAACCTGTGAATTGTTAGAAAATAAACTAAATGAATGTGAGTGTATAAGCATACGTTACGACTTGAATGATTATAGAAATATTAAAATGAAAGATGTAATTCCTGAGATAGATGCTAGAAAAGAAAGCTATATTATATTTACGTCTGGAACTACAGGTGTTCCCAAAGGGGTAATTATTACAGAAAAAAATATAATGATTGAAATAAACTATTTAGAAGATAGATGTCATTTTGAAAAAAATTCGAAATCTTTACATATTCTTAATTATAGTTTTGATTTTGGATTGTATGATATATTAGCCAATTTAATTAAAGGTCGTTGTTTATGTTCATTGGATAAAAGTAAAATGAAAAATTTTAAAGATTATATTAATCTTATTAATAATTTTAAAATTCAAAATATTAATACAACGCCCTCTTTCTTTAATATAATTTCTAGTTTTAATATTAATATGCCTTCTTTGAAATATGTACATTTGGGAGGAGAAAAAGTTTTTTATGAGATGGTGAAAAAATATGATTCAGTGTTAAATTCGTCTTGTGATTTATATAATGGATATGGTCCTTGCGAAACAACAGTTGGTAATGCGTTGCATTTAATAACTTTAGATGAGAGGAAAGGTAAAAATATTAAACTAAATAGTGTTCCGATTGGTTTTCCTACAGATCAAAGCGAATTATATGTATTAGATTGTGATGAAAACTTTGTACCTATAAATTCAATAGGAGAGTTATATGTAACTGGAGAGTGTATAGGAAAAGGATATATTGATAAAGAAAAGAATAAAAATAAATTTGTTTATGTAAAAAAAATAGGTAATAAAAAAGCATATAAAACAGGTGATTTGGTGCGATGGTTACCAAATGGCGAAATAGAATTTGTATCAAGAAAAGATAATCAAATTAAAAAAAATGGTTTTCGTATAGAATTATCAGAAATTGATAATGTAATATTAAAAAGTGGACAAGTTATTCATGTTGTATCATTATTTGATACAAAAAAACAAATGATAATAACTTATGTTGTTGCTAGAGAAAAAAATTTTGATGAAATATCATTAAAAAATTATTTAAAGAAATATCTCCCTAATTATATGGTTCCATCAAAAATTGTTGCTTTGAAAAAATTTCCTATATTGGAAAGTGGAAAAATAGATATACGTAGTTTAAATGATATGATAAAAGAGGTGAATTAATGAAAATTGCAATTGTTGGTGCAGTGACGGGTAATGGACATATTAGTGTAATGAATGCCTTAAAAAGTGAATTTAGTAATCATCAAATTATTGTTGATTGTTATCCTGATTTTTATGAAAATCTGCAATTTAGTAATAAAATTTTGAGTGATTTTTATAATTTTTTAATGGCAAATTCTATTTCTCTTTGTAATAAATATTGTGAATTTACGAACATTACTAGATATGATGTTTCAGAAAAATTTTATCAAGGTGTAAAAGAATCAATAAAAAATTTTTTATTAAAAAATAGATATGAAGTTTTGATTTCTGTTGCACATACAATTAATCCTGTAATTATAAGGATTATTAATGAACTAAAATTAGAAAAACAAGTTAAATTTATAATTGTTATTACAGATCCATTCGAACCAATTGCTGTAGGATATGCAGTACCTGGAGCATATAGATATTATTGTTCAACAGATATTGTAAAAAATATTTTAATAAAAAAAGGAATAGATGAATCAAAAATAAGAGTATTTGGTTATCCGATAAATTTAAAATTTCAAGCAAGTGACAAGAAGATTGGAGATAAAAAAACTCTTTTACTTAATGCTGGATCTCAAGGCATTACATATTATTATGAATTTTTAAAAAAAATTACTAATGAAATTACAAATATAAATGTCATAATGATATGTGGAAAAAACGATGTTTTATATCATCAAGCGAATAAATTTGTAAATAAAAATAGATTAGATGATAGAGTTACAATTTATGGCTTTGTAAAAAATTTAGAAGAATTACTTAATAACGCAACTGTAACAATTACTAAGCCTGGAGCTAATTCATTTTTTGAAGCAATTAACTGTAAAATACCAATAATAATTGATGCTACAGAAGGATTTATATATCAGGAAAAAGGTGTTAAAAGTTTTTTAGAAAAATATAAGGTAGGAGAAATAGTATATGACAAAGATAATCTAATAAGTATCATTCAGAAAGTTATAAAGAATAATATGTATAATAGTTATATTGAAGTAATGGAAACCATACCTTATGTAAATGGTACTATGAAAATAGTAGATGATATTCTTAAATTAACCTGTTGTGCTATTTGATATAAGATAATTAGATAATTACTAGACTTAAAAAATGTAAAGAATCCTTATGTATAAGCAGAATGTATGTAATTTAAAAAATAAGTTTCTCATTTGATTGAAATGATTTCTATTATACAGATTTGGGAAAAAGTGACCGTAATTTCTCTTCACGAAGGAATACTATGCATTTTCGGAATAAATTCCAGTCAGTTCTCCACATGGGTTGATAGTAATTATCTCGGAATCGGATAGTTCAGTATTCAGAATATCCCTTATTTTTGTGACTTCTGATGTTGTATAGCAATGATACAGGGCATCAATTATGAATATAAACAATTAAAATAAAACCTTCAAAAATTGTGATTGTTTTGGCATAATTATCTTGGAACTTCAACATAGTGGTGCCTCCTTTTGGTTTGTGGTATTACTAATAGGATAGCATATTGTGTTGGAGTTTTTCTATTTTTTTATCTAGCATATAGCACAACAGGTTATATTAATAAGTAACTATGAAAGCATGGACAAAGTAGGAGATGATTTAGATGAAAATAGATAGAATATTGGCGATTATTATTTACTTGATTAATCATGATAACGTCTCTGCGAATTATTTGGCGGAGCGGTTTCATGTATCTGTTCGAACAATACAAAGAGATATAGTAAGCATTTCATCGATAGGGATACCGATATATTCAGAAAGTGGAAAATATGGAGGATACTCTATTTTACCAACTTATAAAATGAAAAACAGTGATATTAGAAGTGATGAGCAACAAATGATTAGAAAGGCTCTTGAAAGTTTGGCAACTTCTTATACAAGTGATACGTTAAAATCATTAATTGAAAAATATAATGCAATCATAGAAAAAGAGGGTGGACAAAAGGTATTCTGGGATTTTGGTGTAACAAAAGAAAATAGACAAGTTCAGGATATGAATAGATTGCTGGAACAGGCTATCGAAGAAAGAAAATATATTAGATTTGATTATCGCAATGCAAATGGAGGAAAGTCGAAACCTTCTGTGGAACCGTTGGCAATACATTATAAATGGTATGCGTGGTATCTATTTGCATATTCAGAAGAAAAGAAACAATATCGTACGTTTAAAATTGCAAGAATGCAGAATTTAAAAATAAGTGATAATACTTCAAGAATGGAACATGGAGATATTAAAGAACTTATGGAAAATTCTGAGCAATCATATTATCAAACTTGTATTCGAATTGAGGTACAGTTTGCTAATGAGGAAATAGGATTAATAACAGAATATTTTCCTAGCTGTCCTGTAGAGCAATTTACAGAAATAATAAGTCGTATATTTATTGATGTTCCTGCAAGGGAAAGATTGTGGAAGGCTTTATTACTTAGTTTTGGTGATAAAGTAAGAGTGATTGGCCCAGAAGAGTATAAAGAAGAGTTGATTGAGACAGCTCAAAAATTTTTATCTAATTATGACATATAGTTGTCGTATAGAAGTGGTATAATATATAAAAAATTTGCAGAAAGACATATGAGGTGAAAATAAAAAGATGAATAGTTGTGTTTTTAAAAGTCCAATAGGTTTATTGAAAGTTTGTGAAGAAAATGGAAAACTTACAAGTCTCCATTTACAGCAGAGAGAAATTGACATTACATTTTCACAGGATTATGTGTGGCATTCTGATTTATTATATGAAGCATATAAACAGATAAATGAATATTTTATAGGTAAGAGAAGGAAGTTTGATTTGCCTATAAGCTATGTAGGAACACTATTTCAACAACAAGTGTGGAAAGAATTACAAAGCATACCCTATGGTGAAACACGAAGTTATGAAGATGTGGCTATCAGTATCGGAAAACCAAAGGCGGCTCGTGCAGTGGGACAGGCTAATAATAGAAATCCACTTATGATTATTATTCCTTGTCATAGAGTAATTCATAAAAATGGAAATATTGCTGGATTTGGATGTGGTATAGAAATAAAAAAATATTTATTGGATTTAGAGAAAAATAATAGATGAAAAGGAGAAGTTTATGAAAAGATGTGAATGGTGTCTTGACGGAGGAATTTTACAAAAATATCATGATGAAGAATGGGGAAATCTGATTCATGATGATAAGAAACATTTTGAATATTTATTGATGGAAGTCATGCAATGTGGCTTGAATTGGACCATGATGTTAAAAAAAAGAGAAATATTTAGAATATGCTTTGATAATTTTGATTATCAAATAATAGCATTATATGATAAGGCAAAAATTGAAAGTATTATGAATACGGAAGGAATGATAAGATCAAGAAGAAAAATTGAGGCAATCATTAATAATGCGAAATGTTTTTTGAAGGTAAGAGAAGAATTCGGAAGTTTTGATAATTATATATGGTCTTTTTCAGATAATTATATAATGGTATATAAAAAACATCAACAAGGATATGGAGAAGTAAAGAATGAATTGTCAGATAGATTAAGCCATGACATGAAAAAGAAAGGATTTAAATATCTTGGTTCTATTACGATATTTTCTCACTTACAGGCATGTGGGATAATAAATGACCACGCATGTAGCTGTTTCAAGTATCAGAAATTATTGAAGGAAGGTAATGTAAAGTATATATATGAATAAGACAATCAATAAAAATTATATTCTTTTGTTAATTGGTCAAACAATATCACAACTGGGTTCTTTTATGACAAGTTTTGCGATTATTATATGGGCGTATACTAGTACTGGGCAGGTTATGTCATCGTCACTGCTTGCTGTATGTAGTTCTATTCCATGTTTGATTATCAGTTTACTTGGTGGTGCTGTGGCAGATAATATGAACAAGAAGAAAATAATGCTAATATGTGATACGGTTGCGGCAATAGGTTCTTTCGTGATTCTTTTATGTTCTCTTATCGATGTTTTAGAGATTTGGATATTATGTATCATAAACATAGTAAGTGGATTTATGAATGCTTTTCAAGGACCAGCATCGCAGGTTGCGGTAACACTTTTAGTAGATAAAAAAGATTATGCAAAAGTAGGAGGTGTGCAATCAGCATTAGGAGCAGTTGTTGGTATGCTAAATCCAATACTTGCTGCTGCATTACTTAGTATCGGTGGATTACGGTTAGTTTTAGTTATAGATCTTGTTACTTTCATATTTGCTTTTTTTACATTGTTTATTTTTATTAAAATACCAGATGATATAAGTGAAAATAAAAAGATTGATGGAAAAGAATTAAGAGAAAGTATGAGAGAAGGTATTATATTTATAAAACAGCAAAAAAGTATTTTATTTCTGTTGGTTATGTATAGTGTATTAGAGTTTATGGGAGCCATATCATTTGATAGTATGTACACTCCCCTTCTTTTGGCAAGAACAGGAAACAATGAAGCAGTTGTCGGAATTGTTTCTGCTATTGCAGCAACTGGTAGCCTTTTAGCAAGTCTTATTATGTCAGTAGTAAAACAGTCAAAGAAAAAATTATCAATGATGTTTGCTGGCAGTATTATGAGTTTATTGGGTATTATGTTATTTGGCATAGGTAGAAATTTGATATGGTGGAGCGTTGTTGTATTTTTTGGATGTTTTGGGGCTCCAATATACCAAACTTACCAGACAGTAATTTTACGTGAAAGAGTTCCAGTTTTTATGCAAGGGCGTGTTTTTTCATTGCAAGGAATGATTACTTCGAGTTTGTCACCGTTAGGGTGTTTCATAGGTGCAGTTTTGGCGGATTATGTATTTGAACCTTTTATGCAGAATACAGGTACTTTACAGGAGATTCTTAACAAGATAGTTGGAAATGGCAAAGGTGCTGGTATGGGGTTAATGTTTGTTATTGCAGGAGCGATGGGCATTATAATAATAATTTTTTTTAGAAATAACCATAATATTAAAACTTTGGAAGTGATGAATAAATAAGAGAATTAAAAAAATATTTATAGTATCGTTGTTTGAAATGATTTGTATTAGACAGAGAAAATATAATTAATATGTAAGTGCCTCAAGAAATAAGCTACTATGATAATACCACTTTGGTGGTATTTTCATAGATGCCTTTTTTTGAAGCACTTACATATAATCTTGAATATTGTGAAAATATAAGTGTTTTTTCTTAGGAACAAGAGTAAGAAAAATATTACCTTTAGAGGATTTTAATATACTATAATTCATTTTATAATTTTAAATGGTTATTATAATATTAAAAATATGAAAGAAATAAAATGGAGAGAAAGTTATGAAAATAGGAATTATATCTGTAAATGATAAAAGCACTAATTTATTAGCAAGGGGAGGAACGGAAGTTTTTTCAGCCAATTTAGCATATCAATTAACAAAATTAGGTCATGAGGTGTTATTATTCGGTAGTGGAGATTCAGTAATTGATGGTGTAGAAATAATTGGAAGTACGGATGAGAATCTATATGATATTCAACAAAATTTTGAAAGTAAGAAGTGGGATGAAATTAAAAATATTTTTCATATAAAGAATATCTTAATGGCAAAAAAATATGAAAATTATGTGGATATTTTTCATGACAATATGTCATGTTCTTTAAGTTTATCCATGCTAGAAATATTTTCAAAACCAGTCGTATCAAGTCTGCATATGCCAATAGACGGCTTGTATAGACCATCACTCTTAAGCAAATATATCTATAACAACAATATTTCATATGTTGTTGCTTCAAAATTTCAAAAACAATTTTTACCCCATAATATGAAAAGTAGCTATATTCCAAATGGGATTAATACTTGTGCTTTTCAAAAATTTGGAATAAAAAATGATACAGAAGATATGCTTTGGATTGGACGAATTAACTCATGTTCTCCTAAAGGGTTAGATGATGCTATTTTGGCAGGGACAAGAACGAATAAAAAGCTTAGATATGTTGGTTTAATTGAAGACGCAGATTACTTTAAAAAGAATATTGAACCAATCTTAAATAATAATGTGATAGAACAGAGACATTTCCTAAGTGATGAAGAAAAAATATTATTTTATCGTTCAGGAAAAGTATTGCTTAATCCTATAAAATGGGAAGAGCCTTTTGGATTAACCTATATTGAGGCGATGGCAACTGGAACACCTGTCATTAGTTATGCTCTTGGAGCAGCACCAGAAATTGTCGATGATGGAGAGACAGGATTATTAGTTCATTATTCTAAAACGCAGAGGAGAGGAAATTGGATAGTCAAGAAAGATGGAATTGAGGGCTTATGTGAAGCCATTCAATATATATACAGTTTAACAGAGGAAGAATATTTAGAAATGAGAAAAAAATGTGCCAAACGAGCAAAAGAAAAATTTGATGTTGTTAAAATGGCAAAGAATTATGAAAATTTATACAATACAATATTAGAACAGTAGTATATCTGAAAGATATAAAATGAGTTATGTAAATAATTAGGAGAATGTAATGTTAAAGATATTAAATATTCAAGATAGTATAGTGGATGTTTTTAATGGATATGCCTGTACTATCTCAATCATAATTGATAAACCAGAAGGGGAAAAATGGTTTGTGCAGAACTACTTGAATTATATGACAACATATAATTCTGATTATAGTCAGGTGGTATCAGATTATTTTTATTGTGATTTTACGTATAATTCTGCTATCAATTTTTATCAACCAGAAAATATAATAAATTTACCATATGATTGTTATTCTGCTTCTATTTTAGAAGTGCAAGATATAATAAAATTTATGAAAGAAAAAATTAATATGGGATTTTATCTTTGTTTTTTTGTTAATTTGAAATATTTGAAAAGTTATAATCAAAAAGAAGATTTTATACATGATATTTTTGTATATGGATATGATGATGAAAAAAAGATAGTATATGCAACAGGCTATAATCGTAATGGAAAATATAGTTTGTTTGAGCATAAATATAATGAAATTGTCATGGCATATGAAAATTGTAACGTTAGTTCTTTCAATCACGATTATTTTGATACGAAAAAAATTAGCTATTTTAGATATAGAACAGATTTCAAATATGATTTTAATTTAATGAATTTTATTGCTACCTTAGAAGAATATTTAAATATATATAATTATGAGACGCATGTGAGGAGATTTATTTGTCGTACAGAAGAAAAGTCAAGTTGGAAAACAGCATATGGTATTGGCAGTATAAAGGTTTTAATTGAGTATTTTAAAAATTTGAATGATAGAAAAAAACTTGATTTGAGACAAATATATTTTTTATATAACCACAAGGTTAATATGGAATTTAAAATAAAATATTTGTTAAAAAATAAATATTTAGTGGATGAATCTATCTTAGAACAATATAGAGAGATTATTCAAATATCAAAAATATGTTTAAATTTATCTATAAAATATTCTTTAAAAGGCGATATAGAATGCTCAAATAAAATAATAGCATTCTTGGAAGAGCTTTATAAAAAAGAAAAGGATACTCTCAGTAAACTAGTGAAAGCTTTGGAAAAGTTTTGCTAAGCAGATTAAAGTGAAAGCGAGTCTATTTATGGGAGACGAATAATATGAATGATAAAAAGAAATGCATTAGCATACCCTATACGGATATTGATTTATTTTGTTTGGCATTAGGGACAGCAAATGCTGGTGTAAAATATGATAAAAAAGAGTTTTATGCGATATTAGAAAGATATATATATTATGGTGGAAATATAGTGGATACAGCGAGTGTGTATTCGGATTGGGTATGTGGAGAAAAATCGAGATCAGAAAAATTAATTGGAAATTGGATACAGAAGGAAAATAAAAGAAAAGATTTAACAATTTTAACCAAAGGAGGACATCCCACATTTGTAGACGGAATAGCTAATATGCATAAACTCCGATTAAATATGGAAGATATGCGTAATGATTTGGAAAATTCATTAAGAAATTTAAAGACAGACTATATTGATATTTATTGTTTTCACAGAGATGATATAAGAAAAGAGGTTGATGAATTAATAGATATGATGGAAACTTTTTGTAAAGAGGGGAAAATTAGATATTATGCTTGTTCTAATTGGGATGTAGAGAGAATAAAAAGGGCAGATGAATATTGTAGTGCGAAAGGTTATAGAGGGTTCATTGCAAATGAATGTATGTATAATATAGCTTGTCAATATGTTCAAATGCAGGATTCAACATTGCGTAAGATAGACGGGGCAATGATAAAATATCATATGAAAAATAAAGCTAATATTCCGATAGCTTATTCTAGCAATTGTAGTGGTTTTCTTTATCATTATAAAACTAAGCGAGATGATATGTATAAAACTTCAGAGGCTATAAAATTGGCTCAAATAATTGAAAGTTTTTCAAAAAAAAGTGGATATTCTATTACACAGATTGCATTATCTTATATTTATAATATGGAAATATCATGTATTCCCATTTATGAGCCTAAAAATTCTAAACAAATAGAAGAAATAATGAAGTGGATTCAGGAACGTGAATTTTCAAAAAATATAGAAGATATTATGAAGAGAATCCAAGGTATATGTACAGATGAAAAGTTAAAAATAAATTATAAATAAAATGGTGTTAGAGTTTGATTCTGAGAGATGCTATTTTCAAATGTATAGTTTGTCGTTTTCAAATTGGCAGGAAAAATATAATAAATAGTAAAGAGAGAAAAACAGTGACAAGCATTAGGACTTGTCACTGTTCATTTTTGTAAAACTATATTTTCAGTGTTAGAATTGTATGGAAAGTAGCGTTAGCATTGTCATAATACATCTGAAGGTCACCTCCATGTTGTTTAGCAGTTTTTTTAATACTTTTTATCCCATATCCATGTCTGTAAGCATTGCGTTTACTGGACAAAGGAAGCTGATCTGTTCCATATGTTGGAGCGGTTCTACATGAATTTATCGTGATAATGACAATAAATGGAGAGTTTTCTTTTCGTTTTGCAGTTATCTCTATAAAGGAGTCGAGGATGCCTTCTGCTGCCTCTATGCAATTATCTAACAGATTGCAGAATAGAGAAGTAATATCGTGAGGAGAAATATCATTTAGTATACCACTACGGATATCTGCTTGAAAACTAATTTGTTTATCATTGCATTGTCTCTGGTAACGCCCAAGGATTGCATTTAGTACTTCATTATCGCAAAGTCGAGAAGGTTCTTTTAGTTCAGAAGAATCGAGCAGCTGACCAATATAAGCATTTATTTTATCAGATTCCTTTCTTTCGTTCAGTAATTTGATAGATTGCAAATGCTTCTTGATGTCATGGACTAAAATATTGCGGTTTTCTGTTTGAGAAAGCAACATTTTATAATATTTAGAGGAATCCGCTTCTTTCTGGAGAAGGAGTTGCATGTTAGTAAATTCTATATTTCTTCTATAGTTATACTGGTTAATTCCAAACACTAGAAGATTAATTACGAGAAGAAAAACGGCACTGACTGCAACCATAATATCTATTGGTGTATGTAAATTAAAATGTTCTTCAATGATAAAGAAGGTGACCATGATGAAAATACAGGAAATAGGTATTAAAATTAATACAAAATCTGTGTAATTGAGGGAGGAGTCATAGGGATATTCTCGTCTTCTAAAAAAATGTGATAGTAGGTAAACAATTACGAAAAATAACATTTTGCTGAATATCATATATAAAATAAGTCCTATTCTTGTATTAATTGAAAAATTTGGTGCAAATTGAGAAATGAGTCCCAAAACACTTAGTTCTGAAAGTCCCATAATTGCAGTTAGGATTCCAGAATGAAAACATGCTACTGACAAATTTATCTGAAATTGTGAATAAATATATATAACGCTTACTATAAAATAAAGCATGATATTAAACCAAGTAATTCTAAGCAAGGAAAAAAGAAATAAAAGAGTATATAATCTGATTAATAAAAATAGTTTTTGCCTGTTAGAATGAGAGGGGATAAACAAATTAGAAGTATATTGCCATAGAACAATCGCTTCTACAAGTAAACTAAAAGATAATGCTGCGGTCTGTTCCATAAATTCACCTCGTACTTTCAAGATATAAAAGATAAGCATTTTTAAATGCGCTGTATTTTCGTCGGGTCAAATAAGCGATAAGTGAGTTATCAACCATTTGAACAGTAGTATGGCTAAAATCCACTACATGTTCAAGATTAATAATAAAACTTCGATGTGTCTGAAAAAAGCAGTTCTTAGGAAGTTGTTCTACCCAGTAGTTCATATTATAAATAGAAATAAAATCCCCATTTGTAGTATGAACAATTACCTTACGACTTTGTGCTTCAATTGCGATAATACAAGAAGATGCAACGATGGAAATTCCATCACGGGTTTCTATTGGTATTTTTTGTGTCATTGTATTGTAATATCTGAGGGCATCGGTGAGATTCCTATAAAGGCGTTGTTTATCCAGTGGCTTTGAAAGGTAACGGAATACATGAAAACGCATAGCCTCATCTAAATATTCAGAATAGGAAGTTACGATAAAAATAATTACGTTCTTGTTTTGCTTCTTGAGTTCATTTCCAGCATAAATTCCATTCATTCCTGGCATTTCGATATCCAAAAAAACAATATCTTTTGCTTCTTTGTCAGCTAATAGTTCTTCTCCACTTGTAAAAGAAATAATTTCTGGACATTTAATATGTTTTGTATCAAAAAATACTTTTAAGTATTTTGGTAATTGTTCTAAAAATAAACTGTCATCATCGCAAATTAAAATACGCATTTTTTCTTTCTCGCTCCTTTGTAAATATAGTTTATCATATCATATATAAGGGATAAATGCAAAAAAATATGTATGAAAAGACGTAAATAGGATGATTTTGGTTATATCATATACAAATAAAAGACAGTTGGAAGAAATACCATCTGTCTTTCTAGTAATTATATTGAGTTAAAATGATATGTGAGAGTCTGTTGTATGTTTTTTCTTATTTCTTGTTACAAGTAGTTCTATAAAATCTCTGGCAAGTGTAATATCTTCTTGACTGCATAAACGTAATTTATCAAAAATATCTTGTGGTATATTATATGCATGCATATTACCCAAGAGAAGATAGTCTGGTGTAACATTAAGGCAGTTACATATGTGGATAAACGTATCTAAACTTGGTTTTTGCCTTCCGTTTTCAATAGAGGACATATGATTGTTTGAGATATTAAGTTTTTCAGCTAATTCAGCTTGTTTTATGTGTAATTCTTTGCGGCGTAGTTTGATACGCCTGCCCATATTGTCATAGTGGAATTCGATTTGAAACACCTTCTTTCGTATAAATGAATCTTAACAAGATACAAATATAAAATGAAGAATATGATACAGAATTATTCTGTTATATATTAAAATAAGTATAATTTTTATTTATATATTTCTGTAATAGATTATGTTTTTTGGTAATACAGACTAAATTGACCAATATTCGACGAAATTAGTCTCTTCGTTCAAAAGGTATCGAATAATGACTAAAAAAAGGGTATGATAGGAAATGTAAAAATCAATGACAAATTTTTTTAAAGAAAGGAGAATGAACTGCTATGAAGAAAAATGTAAAAAATCCAGTTGCAAAGGGAGTAAAAGAAATATTAGATATTGTATTAAAAACGGAAGCGAATAGCGCATCCTGTGCGATTCTATATCAGCCAAAGGCTCCAAAAGAGTTGGAAAAATTTAGGAGAAATAAATGATGAATAAATGTACAGATTTAGTGACTGATTGGATGATAAGATATGATGTCATTCAAGAAAATAATAAGGAACTTTATCAATATGCCATATGTAGTGGGATACTACTCGTTATTCCTTTGCTTCTTGCTGGTGGAATTGGATTTTATTTTGGAAGTATAAAAAAAGGAATTATAATGATTCTTCCGTTTATGATTTTGAGAAAATTTAGCGGTGGATTCCATCTAAAAAATTTATGGCTTTGCTTGGCAGGGTCTAGTGTGTTGCTATTTCTGTGTATGTTACTAACAACAAAAACTGAGTGTGATTTGAATTTAGCAATAGTTACAGTTGGTTCAGCAATAAGCCTGTCTGTATTTAGTCCTATAGAAAATGAGAACAGAGAGCTGAATCATTTTGAAAAACAAGAATATAAAAAGATAACTATATATTGGCTTATTTTATTCTTGCTATTAGATTTAATTTTCATTTGTTTGAATTTAAAAAATTATGTAATCTGTTTTTCTATTGGAATACAATTAGTGGCAGGTTTGCAAATTCCATGTGTCATAATAAAATGGAGAAATGACCAAAAAAGGCTTTAAATTGTCGTTTCAATCAAAAGGAGTTGAAATAATAAAAAAATTATAGATAATAATAGCTGTCATTGATTATAAAAAGTATGATTTTTTCTGTATTATGCAATATTGGATGTAAGAGAGCAAATTAATGTGGAGTATAGTTACATATTGTTTTGCTCTCGGATGTTTAAATATGGATGGAGGGATAAAGTTGGAGGAGAACTACGAAGAATTTAAGATAAGACTTGGGAAAAGAATAATGGATTTAAGACATAGAAAAAAGTTTACTAGAGAATATTTGGCAGAAAAAGTGGATATCTCTCCTAAATTTTTATATGAAATAGAAATGGGAAAAAAGGGCTGTTCATCATACATACTTCAACGGTTATCAAATGCTTTTGGAGTGAGTTTGGATTATCTTATATACAATGAAAAGTCTTTGGAAGCGTATACTGAAATAGAGGAAATATGCTTAATGTTTGGGAATAATCAGAAAAAGAAAATTAGTGATATTCTTCGTATCTTGTATGATATAAGTCAAGAAGTATGAAAATTTGAGACTATACAAAATGTATGGTCTTTTTTTGTCTAGGAAAGAATAATGCTGAACTGCTGGCAGAGGTTCTTTTAAATCTGGAGATAGTGGTACTTCTTGTCTATTTGGAGTATATGATTACGAAACGAGAGCACCAGAGTATAGAAAATGCGAGGGAATATAAAAATGAGCCGCTAAATTAGCGGCTCGAAACATAGACGTTATTAAACATGATTGTTCTCGTGTTGTTCTTCGAAATAACGGTCTGCAATATACCCAGCAGATTCCGCCCACAGAGTATTTTCTGTATTTTGCAGAGCTTTATATGTTTTAGAATGGTAAAAGGCTACTGTTGCGTCTGGAAAATTCATTCCGGTAGTTTCCTTGATAATATCTATGACGTCGCGGATCTGTATGCAGATATTCATAGTAATATCTTTTCCGTGAAAAAAATATTTACCATCAGCCATGATGACGTACCTCCTTTCGGTGTTCGAACTGTAATTGTTTTAAAGCGAGAGGTGTATGAAAAGAAACCTGATTATTCACCTTATTATATCGCAATCTTTCCACAGCTTCTTCTGCTTTTAAAATATTGGATATATAAAGTTGAATCGTTTCCATAGTGTTGTCATCAGCAACTGGACCGATGACAACATCATAATTATGTTGTACGCCGCCTTTTGTACGGTTATCCTTTATGAACTCCAGCCATTCCGTATCTAGTGCATGGAAATGTTTTATATTCAGATCATCTGTTTGATGAAAAATATATTGATATACATATTCCCCACCAGAGAAATTCCTCATATACAGGCGATGTGCCCATTCGCTGGCCTGAGTTTCCAATATAGTGCAGTAGAATCCTTTCCCAAAATCTCTCCGGTTATGCGACTTAGAGAGATCAATCCGATCGAAAGCAATGTTGGAACCATGGTATAAAACTAAAATAGATGATTTCTGGGATATGGATTCCTCAATAAAACGAAGTGTTTCACTAAAATCTAACTGGTGTAAATATTCATGTTGCAGTATCAGTTTTTCAAATATCTGATGTTTGTGAAACAGATCAACAGCAGCGCTTTCTGATAGATGATGTGTTTTTGCATAATTCTCCAATGCCTGAATAGACAGAATTTCCATATCAGATTGAATACTCATATATATCTACCTCCGTATCTTGAGTTTATTATAACAGAATGCATGTTTGCGTTCAATAGGAAAATAGAGCTGATTAGGGCAACCGTACGAAAAATTAAACAAATTTGTTAAAAATGTCTTTACATGTGGAGAAGCAAATCCGGCAGCTTGTTCCATTGATTATCGAGCAGATAATTATTCTTTATTTCCTCCAGCTCTTATAAAAGCTATGCGAGATAATACTTGACGCTTCGTTCAGAGTAGGAAGATATTGGAGCATTTCTTCTGGTTTTTTGATTCCGATGAATCCGCAGAAGGAAAGCGAGGCTATAATTCTGCCAAGATTATCTCTGATTGGTACGGCGATGGCGCTTCCGAGCAGGGAAGATTCGTGGTTGTCAAAGGCATATCCTCTTTTTGCTGTTTTTCGAAGTTCCTTCCAGTAATCATCAGGATTGCAGATTGTATGCGGAGTGAGTGGTTTGATGTCTGTCTGCTGGATGATATCGTCGACAATATTCACTGGAAGCTCCGATAATAAAATTTTTCCACTGGCACATGCGTAGAACGGAAGGCGGGAATATTTTGGAGTAATATAATCTATAATATTTTCCGTTCTTGCCTGCTGTAGAATAACGCAAAACTTATCGTCTCTTACCATGAGATTCATCGGATGATTATATTTTTTTGCGTAAGTTTCCATGATAATCGCTGCGACTTCCTGAAGTGCTAAGTAGAAATTATCTCTTGGAGTTGCAAAACTAATTTTTTCTCCAGGTATATATCTGTCATCATGTAATTGAAACACCCATCCTTCCATCTCCAATGTTTTTAATACACGAAATGCAGTCGATGGATTTAATTTACAGTTTTTAGCAATTTCATTCACTCCCTGGGGAGAAGGACTCGTTCTTAGACTATCTAGTACTCGCATAGCGTTATCTACCATTCGAATAATATTTGTATCTGTCTTATCTGTTGTATTTTGTTTCGATATATTTGCATTTTGCTCTGACATATTTATCGTTCCCCTTTCTACTAGTTTCTGTACAGTGCATGGGATATTTCTTCGGAAACCTCCTTGAGAATTGGAATATAATCCAGCAATTCTTTTTGGTCGGTTATTTCGAGAATTCCGCTAAAGGATACCGATGCTATCACAGTTCCCTCTGGGTTATAGACTGGAACAGCGATACAACATCCGTTTTCCAGAGATTCGTGATAATCTATGGCATAACCAGTCTGCGCTGCCTCTCTTAGCTCGCTTCGAAATTGTTCTGGGCTGGAGATGGTATTTGTTGTTAACGGATACATTTCTGTATACGTCAGTAGATTTTCTATGAGGATATCTGGCATTGCGGATAATAATACCTTTCCTCCCGCACAGCTATAGAAGGGAAGCTTTGTGTGAAGGGGTGGAATATAGTCAATCAGTTCGCCTGTTCTTCCCTGCTGGATGATTTCGCATCTCGTTCCATCGAAAATCATGAGATTCATCGCTGTATGATTTTCGATGGCATATTTTTTTAAAATCTCTTCTGCCACATCGGATAAGGCACGGTAAAAATTCGTCTTATCTATGAGAAAGCTAGTCTTGCTTCCTGCAATATAATAATTATCATTTAAGAGAACTGCCCAGTTAGAATGTTCTAATGTCTTTAAAATGCGGGCTGTTGTCGTCGGACTGAGGTGACTTAGCTTTGCAATCGTCTCTAATGTTTTTGGTTCATCATTTTCTTTTAATATTTCTAAAACTTTCATAGCATTTGACACCATTTTTACAGTTTCTGTATTTTTGGAAGCTTCTGTTCCCATAAGTTTTTTTCCCTCCTTTATTTTTTGAGAATTGCGGGAGCACATTGTGTGGAGCAATTCGGTATCATAGGGGGCAAAAGACCTTTTGCCCCCAACATATTGGAATACTTATATCATATTTCATATTTTAATTTTTACCTGTTCTTATGTCATTTGTCAATATATTTAGGAGGAATCCCCCGTTTTATTGAGAAAACTTGAGGTATTTTTTTCTTAATTTTTTGTATTTATATTGACTTTGCTCAGAAATCTGTTATTATAATATTAATTGGAATAGCTATTCCGAAAATATTTTACCGTATATACTAAGGAGGTAGTGATATGCAGACTTTCTATATCCCATGGGGACAGTGGTATGAACAATCTACACGAACCCTCTCTTTCCCAGACCACTGGGATGTCAGAGTATGTTCTATGGAACAGATGGAAGCTATGAATGAAGAACAGATTATTCATAAAATCGAGCACCCGATTGGAACTCCTACACTAGGAGAACTTGTCAAAGGCAAAAAGAGCGCATGTATTGTCATTGATGATATTTCACGTCCGACTCCGGGTGCACAGCTTCTTCCGATTGTGATAGAAAAGTTGGTTGAGGCGGGCATGGCGTATGAGAATATCAAAGTTTTGATTGCCCTCGGTGGTCATCGCCCTATGACAAGGCAGGAGATGGAGATTAAGGTTGGAAAATGGGTTCTCGACCATGTGGCAGTGTTGAATCATTCTCCATTTTCCACAGATTTGGTTACCGTTCCTGATGATAAACAGGTTATCAAAATCAATAAAAATTTTATGGATGCAGATTTAAGGATTGCTGTCGGATGTATTGTGCCACATACGTTGGCTGGTTTTTCGGGCGGTGCAAAGGCAGTTATTCCGGGAATTGGCGGAATTGAAACATTACATAATAATCATACACTTGTATTCGCTGATAAAACTTCCAGCATGTCTTTTCAAACCAATACTTGCAATCCAGATAATCCAATGCGAAAAAACATGGAAGAAATCGTCGGAAAGGTCGGACTTCATTTTATTATCAATGTTGTTCTCAATGAAAAGATGCAGGTGGCAGACGTCTACGCAGGTCATTTTATAGAGGCTCACCGTGCAGCGTGTAAACATGCGTTGACAGCCCTTCGCACTGGATTAATTCCGAACGCTGATATTAATATTTTGTCGGCATATCCAAAGGATACGGAATACTCTCAGATTGGCACATGCTTTGCTGTTCTTGGTCACTATAAGGAAGACTGTGTCGCAGAGGATGGAACGATTGTTGCCATGACGGCTGCCAGTGAGGGGGCAGGATTTCACTCCTTATTTGGTCCAGGTATGAGTTTATTCTCACCGCATGATGATAATATACCGCCTCTTGAACTTCACGGAAAAGAGACAATGATTTACTCTGACGGTGTATCTTCTATTGATATTCGTCAGTTCTATACTGGAAAAATACCAGATATCCATCAAAACTGGGATTCTGTATTAGAGCGGCTTTTGGAAAAATATGCCGATAAAACTCCTCTTGTCGCCATTTATCCGATGGGGGCTATTTCGATAGGTCATCTCCCAGGAGAGAGATAAACTTGTAAGCGTAGACGTGGGAGCATATTGTGCGGAGTAATCCAGTATCAAAGGGGTCAAAAAAACTTTTGACCCCAGTATTATAGAATAACTGGGGATATCGGAAAATAAGTGTTTTAAGTAAGATATAGACAATTCAAAAAACTTTTATACTATATCTGGTTGAAACTTTATATTTTCTGATATCCCCAGTTAGATTCTAGATAGCTTCCATTTCTTTTGTCACAATGACGTCACTGTCATATCCACATATATTGTGAATTAATATATCCCCGATATGGGCAGGTGCCGTTAGGTGTACCTTATTGATTTCTTTCATGATTTCAAAAATTGCTTTTTTTGGAACCGCTTTTGTTAATCTGACACTGCATAGAGGAAGTTCTGCACCGTCGATTCGCACCGTTGTTGCGATAGTACGTCTCGGGTCGATTAGCTCCTGTCTAACATACTCTTCGCCTTTTTTGCATATATTTCCTGTTGTTGAAATTTCCTGTCCGCAGATTTTGGATTCAATATTACATCCATTCGGACAGATAATACAGGTAAAGCTTCTTGTTTGAATATTATCTTTCATTTACAGACACCTCCAGTCTCTGATTTTGGCAGATTTTATCCGAGGATACTTTAAACTGAATCATTTCTGCAGGAATTGCTTTTGGCAGTTTTTTTATTGCTACTTCGGTATCTCCCTGTTTTACAATAATACTGCATTTTCCTATCGGTTTTCTGACTCGTAGGGAGAGGATGAAGTCTCTTGTGCCGCTGACTTTCTGTGGAATTACATGTCCAATGCTATTATCTGGTGAAATATCAAGTTTACATTCGATAAGAGTGCCCTGTTCTAGATATTTTGCCACTCCATCTGCAAGCTGTTCTGCTTCTTGGGATACGAAATCTACCAGGTCATGAACATGGAGTACATTGCCCGCCGCAAAAATTCCATCTACATTTGTCTGGAAATTTTCATCGACATAGGCTCCCTTCGTATGTCCATCGAGAAGGACACCTGCATCGATGGAGAGCTCATTTTCTGGGATTAATCCGACAGATAGAATTAATGTATCACAGGAAAATTCTTTTTCTGTACCTGGAATTGCCTGCATATTTTCATCTACCTGAACAACGGTGATACCCTCAATTCGTTCTTTTCCTTTGATATTCACTACGGAATGGCTTAAATATAGGGGAATTCCATAGTCGTTAAGGCATTGTTCGATATTGCGGGGAAGTCCGCTAGGGTAAGGAAGAACCTCAAACACTGCCTTTACATGGGCTCCTTCCAGCGTCATTCTTCTTGCCATAATCATTCCGATATCCCCAGAACCCATGATTACAACTTCTTTTCCCACCATAGTATTAAATAGGTTGATATAACTTTGGGCAACTCCGGCATTATAAATACCTGCCGGGCGAGAACCGGGTATTGCCAAGGCTCCTCTGGTGCGCTCACGACATCCCATGGAGAGGATGACTGCCTTAGCCTGAATCTGGAGAAGACCCTCTCTTGTTGCCACTGTCACAATTTTATCATGAGAAAGGTCTATCACTGTGGCGTTAGTGAGATAGGGAATCTGATATTTGAGAACCTTTTCTATAAAACGCTGTGAATATTCTGGTCCGCTTAATGTTTCGCCGAACCTTGTCAATCCAAAACCGTCATGGATACATTGGCGCAGGATTCCTCCAAGCTGTTTTTCTCTCTCAATGATAAAAATATCTTTGATTCCTTTTTCCCTCAAACTGACTGCCGCTGCAAGCCCTGCTGGACCTCCTCCGATAATGACAACATCATGCTTTTTCATAAGATTTCACCTCCCCGACAAACATATAGCCACCTTTTTTATTTAGTTTAATTTCTGTCTTTTCTTTTTTAAGCTCCTCTTGAATAAGTGATGTAATACGAGTTTCGCAGTATCCACCCTGACATCTTCCCATGCTGGCGCGGGTGCGGTACTTAATAGCGCTCACGGTGGAAACGCCGAGAATATTGTGGATTGCCTGCTTGATTTCTGCCTTTGTCACAGATTCACAGCGACAGAAAATCTCTCCGTAATCTGCATTTTCTTTAATGAGACGAGTCTGTTCTTCCCTGTTTTGCTCTGCAAACCGCACGATAGCTTTTCTCTCTGGGCAAAAATCTTCCCTTGCAATAAAAGTTTCCTGTCTTTTCATCTTATCTACTACCCGTCTTGCAATCGGGATTGCGCTCGTAAGACCAGGTGACGTGATATTGACTAGATTTACGGTATAAGGGATAGTTTTATCTGTCTGAATTTCAAAATCAAGACTCTCTTTCGTATCTGGGTTCACGACAACTGGAAAGTTACCTGCATAGTTACGGATATAATATTCCCTCTTGACATAGGAAAATAGTTTTTCTCCCTCTGTCTGCAATTTTTCAATTCCAGGCTGAGTTGCATCATAATCTATTTTTGAGACAATACTTTCAAGCGTAGGTCCTACTAAAATATTTCCATCTATCGAAGGGGTCACATGGACATCACATGCTCCAGACGCATTCGGTGCTGGATATAGCGGATGCTTTAGTTTTTCTCCGAGTCTCTTATCGAGAATAATATATTCTCCCTTTACACGGTCGGGTATATACGCCTTAAATCCAAGCATTTCACTGATTCGATAAGCTTCCAATCCCGCACAGTTTATAACCCATCTGCTGGAAAATACTTCCTGAGTCGTCTGTACCTGATAAGTTTTGTCGTATGTAATATGGATAACCTCCTGGTCAAAGAAATACTTCGCTCCATTCATCGCAGCATTTTCCGCCAATGCAATTGTAAACTGGAATGGGTCCAAAATTCCAGCGGATGGCACCCAGATGGCATACTCTCCGTTGGCATTTGGCTCTATCTCTTTGATTTTATCTTGACCTATCATTTGGATATCGGGAACTCCGACTAAAAGTCCTTGCTCATATAAATGTTCTAGACTTTCTTTTTCTTCTTTCGTTCCGATAAATAATTTTCCGCATCTGCGAAATGGTATATCCAATTCCTTCGCCACCTGGTCAAATTCTGCGTTGCTTTCGAGACAGACTTCGGCGCTTAAACTGCCTGGTTTTTGCAAAATTCCCGAATGGAGAAGTCCTGTATTATGTCCGCTCACTCCGTTGCAGACATCCAGTTCTTTTTCTAGAACTGCAATTTTTAGCTGATATCGTGAAAGTTCTCTGGCGACTGCGCTGCCGACGACGCCTCCGCCTATGATAATCACATCAAATTCTCTTTGCATAAAACATCCTCCTTCGCAAAAAGGTAGTTTCAAAAAGCCGCCTGTAATGCTCCCTACAGACGGCTTTGATACAATTGGCAATAAGCTCTGCTTATATACCGGGATTTCGATTAATCAATATATCCGTATTGTTTTAATGTATCTTTCAAGCGTATAACAGTTTCCTCTGGAAGGTCAGATAATACTGGCTTACGAGAATATCCTGCATTTACGCCGCGAAGTTTCAGTCCTTCCTTAATAATCTGAAGCCATAATACATCTCCATTAGAATCTGCCTCAGAGAAAAGATGTAAGTATGGGCGGATGAGAGTTGTATGAGCTTCCATTGCTTCTGCCACTTTCTTAGCTTTTGCGAGCTCATAAACTTTGCTATTCTCCTTAGGGAAGAGGTTTCCAGTTCCGCAAACCCATCCATCTGACCAGCATGATAATGTCTCAACTGGACACACATCATAACCGTAGAAGATTGCGAAATTCTCATCTGTCAAATGGCGAAGGTTTTGTTGACGGAATACATCTGCCTGACGCTCTTTTACTGCATCGATATATCCTTCGTTATATAATTTTGCGATGAATTTATCATCCAAAAGACAGGTTGAATAGTATGGATTATGATACATCATCAGAGGAATTGTAATTGCATCATGGATTGCCTTATAGTGAGCCTCTAATTCTTTATGGTTTGGAGCCATATACCATGGTGTTACTACCATAACTCCGTCAGCTCCATCTTTCTCTGCTGCGATAGACATATCTACTGCATCGACTGTGCGGTATGCTCCTGTAGATGCTACACATTTGATTCCGTTCTCTTTTGCAGCATTGATATAAGCTTTATTGATTGCAATTTGCTCTTCTTTTGTGAGAGCTGTAATCTCTCCAGTACTTCCTGATGGGATGATTCCTGTTACTCCGTTCTCTGCTAAAAATTTTGTATGTGCTTTGATAGAATCAAAATTAATGGTTTCGTCCTCGTTGAATGGTGTGATAACTGGAATATAGATTCCTTCAAGTTTTGTTCTTACAGGTGCTGTTCTCTTCATAATAATTTCTCCTTTTCTTTTTTTGATTTTGATTCCTTAGTCGGAATAGCTATTCCGTATTTGCTTTGTGATTCATTTATACACTTTCTGCGCAATATTGTCAATACTTTTTTTGAAAATAATAATAATTTATATATTTTGCATAATTTATATACTTTTATTTTGTATATTTTAGCGAAAATGTTAATTTCATAATTTTATTGTATTGACATTTATACATTTTCTGTCTATACTGATGATATAAAGTCGGAATAAATATTCCTATTATTGTGTTTGGTTTTAAAAGTAACTGATAATGAATAAAAAGAATCGAAAAAATAATAATAAAGAAAGCGAGGAATATTATGGTAGATTCAAAATACATACCTCTGTTTTTGGGAGGATTTATCGCGTGGATTTTCATCATGATAGCGATTGGCTATTTTACAAGCCGTGGAAAATCAGATGGAAAAAACTTTCTCACTGGAGGAGGAAATATCAATTTCTTCCTGACATTCTGTACGGTCGGAGCAACTATGATAGGTGCTGCCTCCTCTATGGGAGCAGTCTCGAATGGTTATAGCTATGGCTGGGCAGGAGCCATCTTTGCGGTAGGTAATGCGATTGGCGCCGTCATTCTTTCAACCTATTCGTCTTCCAAAAACAAAGGATTTTTGACAATGTCTGAGGAAGCCCAGTATTTTTATGGTGGCAAGATGATAGTTCGTCAGATTATGGGATTTATGATGTACGTTGCGGAAATTATCTGGCTTGGCAACTCGATTAATGGCGGTTCGAAATATTTAGAGTATATCACTGGTCTAGATGGAACTCTCTGTAAGTTGATTACGGTACTTGGATTTGGAATTTATGTTTTCTTAGGCGGTTACTTCGCAGTAGTAACGACAGACGCAGTTCAGTTTATTATTCTTATTGCGGGATTTTTATTTATTGCCATTCGCGCTCTACCTCTCGCAGGCGGTTACGCAAATGTAGCGGCGACGTTTGAAGCGGCAGATAACGCTGGTGCCCTGAGCTTTTATGGAATTGCCTCCTACGGCTTAATGCCGGCTCTTGCACTCTTCTTCTCCTCTCTCTGCGGTGTCATCGGTTCGCCTACTTGTAGAACAAGAATTTACACTGCTAAGTCGGAGAAGACTGCAAGAACCGCTTTACTGGGACAAGGCGGATTTGTATTTGTCTGGGGATTTGTCGTAGCGCTGATTGGTATGTGCTGTTTTACGATTACTGTGAAAAATGGAGTTACTCTGGAATCCAGCGATTTTGCATTTACTTATATGGCGACCCATGTTTTAGGTCCAGTTGTGGGTCTCTTCTTTATGATTGCTGGATTATCAGCGACAATGTCCTCTGGTGATTCGGACGCTATCGCTGGTGTCACCATTCTTCTTACCGATGTTTATCCTTCTCTCACTGGAAAGACAATCGAAGAAAAGGATTATCAGAAAGTCAGTCGAATCGCTCTAGTGATTACTCTGGGACTTTCTTTTGTGATTACGCTTTTTGCCACGGATATTATGGGATATATTTCAACAGTTCTCGGCTCGTTTTTGCCAGGTCTCGCCTGTGCAATGCTGCTCGGAAAATATTGGAAACGCTCGAATTGGCAGGGTGGCGTTGCCTGTATTATTGCAGGAACGTTATTCGGCTGTAGCTATTTGTTTATTCCAGCGGTGAAAGAGGCAGTTACAAATGTATTTGGCGGACCAGCGCTCCCAGCTTTTTTGATTGCTCTGGTTGCCGAGATTATCGTTTCACTCTTAACGCCTGTGGATACGACGTCTGAGGAAGAACGTCTTCAGGCAGTTATCGAAGGTAGAAGAGAAAGAATAAGCGAATAAATCGTTTATAAAATTGGCAACTTATTAACTCCTAAGTCGTTTATAAAGAGAAAGAGAGCACTCAGATAAGTTTTGAGCGCTCTCTTTTAAAGGTCTTTTGACCCCAACATTATTTATATTCAATTATTCTCTGTGTAGGCATCAAAAAAATGCCTTGTCATTCTAATAAATTTCTGAACCACCTCGGATTCTGGACGAGATTTATAAAACATTCCAAAAGATAACGTCGGCGCATTCTCTGTCTTGACCTTTACTACCTCGCTATCCTCTGTTACCATCAGCTCTGGTAGAATGGCAATGCCTAGACCGGAGGATGCAAGCAAAATGGCAGTTTCGGAGGAATCGCAATAGTGGGAGTATGCCGGACTTTTCTCTTTGGCAAGCTGCCATTGTAGATTAGCGATATCTGGGTCAAGGTTCATGGGATTGCAGAAAATCAACGACTCGTTTTGCAAGTCGGTTCTTGTGATAATCGTCCGCTTCGCCAACGGGTGGTCTTTGGGGCAGACACAAACTAACTCACTCTGCCTTAGTTCTTTGAAGGTGAATTTTTCCACCCTGTCAACCCCTTCTCGTAGGTCAAAGACAATATCTACCACTTCTGTCTCTAGTAATTTCAAAAGTTGATTATGAGGGACAATATATAATTTCGGATGAAGATTTGTGCAGGTGGCAGCCAGTTCCTTTAGAATCGCAGGAAGCTGGTTAAATAGGGCAAAGCTGCTGCAAGCGATGGAGATATTCTCTATGATTTCCTCGCCGGCATGACCAAAGCGGAGTTTGGCTCGCTCTGCGATGGCGACCATATTTTTGGCGTCCTCGATGAATGCCTGTCCATCCGGCGTCAATTCCACCATACGAGTGGTGCGGTGGAAGAGCTTCGTGTCAAGCTCCTTTTCCAGCGACTTGATTTGATTGGTGATGGCTGGCTGGGAGATATTCACTTGCTTTGCGGCCTGGGCGAAGTTCAAGGTACTTGCCACGGTCAAAAAGCAGGAAAGCTGAAAGATATTCATGGCGTTTTCCTCCATTTCAGAGTTTTTTCTTTGATAAGAATACCATATAGATAGGGCGTTTGCAACTATGATTTATAATAAAATATTATTGAATATAATAATTTTAAAATAATAATTTAGCACTCTCGTATTGAATGTGCTAGTCCATAACTCTATAATAGAAAGGAAGACTGGTGCTGGGGTTCTTCAGTACCAGTCTTAAATTTACTATTTATAAGGAGGAATTTGATTATGGAGACAGTTATACAGCGGGAAAATCCGCTGGGTACAGAACGAATTGGACGCTTGATGATTCAGTATTCCATCCCCAGCGTGATTTCTCTCGTCGTCAATTCAATCTACAATATGGTAGATCAGGTCTTTATCGGTCAGGGTGTGGGCTATCTGGGCAATGCTGGAACAAATATCATAAGCCCTATGACTACCATTTTGCTTGGTTTAACCGTAATGATGGGTGCCGGTGCTGCGACATATATGAGTTTGCACCTTGGCAAGAAGGAGCCAGAAAAGGCGGCCATTGGTGTCTGTAATTCTATGACGGTCACGGTGATGATTGGTATCGTATGTGCCATCTTGCTGGAAATATTTATGGTACCTATGTGTCGCTTCTTTGGTTGTACGGATAATGTACTGCCCTATGCTACGGCTTATGGTCGAATTATTGTGCTGGGATTCCCAGTGGCCGCCATCGGCTGTGGTTTTGGAGATATTATCCGGGCCGACTGTCGCCCAAAGCAGAGTATGACGGGTCTGCTCATTGGGTGTGCAGCAAATCTAATTTTGGACCCGCTCTTTATTTTTGGGTTCCACTGGGGTGTACAGGGCGCAGCTTTGGCCACCATCATCGGTCAGCTTCTAACTGCCGTATATTTCATTTACTGCTGTTTTCACTTCACAACGATTCAACTGAAAAAAAGTTATTTCAAGCCTCAATGGAAGATTGTACGCCGAGTGGCAATTATGGGAGTCTCGAACTTTATTACGCAGATTTCCAGCGTTGTTGTAATGACGGTAGTGAATAACCTTGTTCGTATCTATGGTTCTGTATCCGAATACGGTGCCGATATTCCTCTTGCCGTTTTGGGGATTATCGTGAAAATCAACGGATTAGCTGCTTCCATTGTGATGGGTGTATCGACGGGTGTCCAGCCTGTTATGAGTTATAATTACGGGGCTGCACAGTATGAGCGAGTGAAACAGACATATAAAATCTCGGTAATTGTCGACACCGTTATTTTGGCGGTGGCCAGGGTTTTGTTTTTCCTATTCCCAGAGGAGATTATCGGTCTGTTTGGACAGGAGTCAGAGTTGTATGTAGAATTTGCTGTTAAGTGCTTTAATATCTTCTTATTGGCCATCCCTTTGGTAGGTTTTTGTGTAGCTACCAGCATTTTCTTTCAGTCTGTTGGCAAGGCGGGCGTCGCAGCGGTTCTCTCTTTAACTCGTCAGGTATTGTACTTTGTTCCAGCCATGTTGATTATGGCTCCTATCTTAGGGCTTGACGGTGTTTTATGGGGAGCTGCTATCTCGGACACACTTGCCTTTGTCACGGCAGTTATTGTTGTCTGCGCACTCTGGAAACGAATCTTTAAGGAAAAGAAATGAGGTGAAAAGTATGATTATTACAATCGGAAGACAATATGGAAGCGGAGGTCGTGAGATTGGTCAAAAATTGGCAAAGCGACTGGACTGTTTCTACTACGACACATTGATTTTGGAAAAGACCGCACAGGAGAGTGGAATTTCCAAGGAAATCATCAAGCGATATGATGAACAGCTTAAGGATAAGTGGATAACGAACTTGTCGCTTGGAATTGGAAAAAACAATATAGATAATCTGCCCCTCTCCCTTCGGACGGTTCTATCACAATTTGAAGCAATTAGAAAGATTGGGCAAAGCGGCCCAGCAGTTATCGTGGGGCGCTGTGCAGACTATGTTTTGCAAGATAGAAATGATATGTTGTCTGTTTTCATTCATGCGGATAAGGAAATCCGAACGATTCGTGTCGCCAAGAGAAACCAAATCAGTATTGAGGAGGCAAAAAAGCGAATCAAGAATACCGATAAACATCGAGCTGCCTATTATAACTATTACACAGATAAAGTCTGGGGAAATGCCGAAAGCTATCATTTTTGCATTGACAGTGGGCTTTTTGGAATCGACGGTGCCGTTGACTTTTTGGAGGAGTGTTCTTTCTTATTTCAAAGGACAAAGTCGAAAGGCTCTGACAAGGCTGGCGAAGAATAGACGGAGGAATAGCCTGCGAATAAAAATAGATGGATTTATGAAATAATTATGACTTTTTATGTAAATCTGTGAATTAGACATTTTACACTTTTCTCTATTATATTTAAGAAAATAGACTGTTTATGGGCAGAGTATGTCTGGTCTTAAAAAGGAGGAAGTGTTATGACATTTGAGTTAACAAAGGAGCAAAAATTATTGGTGAAGCTGGTAAGAGATTTTGCTCAGAATGAAGTGGCACCGTTGGCAGAAGAGATTGACCGTTGTGGAAAATTTCCAAATGAACTTGTCAAGAAAATGGCGAAAATTGGTCTGACAGGTTTAAATATACCAAGAGAGTATGGCGGAGCGGGAATGAACGAAGTATGTAAAGTGCTCGCCATATCAGAAATCGCCAAAGCGTGTTCTAGTACAGCAGAATTCTATGCAGTACAGCTTCTCGTAAATGGAATTATTGTGAATAACGGAAGCAGGGAACAAAAGGAAAAGTACTTAAAATGGGCGTTGGAAGGCGGAATTGGAGCATTTGCCCTAACTGAGCCAGGAGCAGGTTCCGATGCAGCTGGATTACAGACAACAGCGGTGCTTGATGGAGATGAGTATGTACTCAATGGAAGTAAATGTTTTATCAGTAATATGGGAGTAGATGAAGGGGATTATGCGGTTGTTATTGCACTCACCGATAGAGCGAAAAAGACAAGGGGAATGACAGCATTTTTAATTGACCGCGAGACACCGGGATTCATCGTTGGAAAAACGGAGGATAAAATGGGTATTCGTGGAGCTGCAGTCTCAGAACTTATTTTTGAAGACTGTAGAGTTCCAAAGTCGGCAGTATTGGGAAAAATAGGAAGCGGATTTAAAGTGGCTATGAGTGGATTAGACGGAGGACGAGTTGGTATTGCGGCGCAGGCATGTGGTGAGGCACAGGCGGCTCTTGACTTGGCGATTTCTTACGCAAAACAGCGTGTCCAATTTCAAAAACCAATTAGCGCAAAACAGGGAATTCAGTGGTATCTGGCAGAGATGGCGATACAGCGCAGGTAGGTCCTCAGATTGCAGAAAAACTGGAAATTCCACAGGCAACTTACGCAATGGATATAAAGATGGCAGATAATAAGGTTTTAGTAAAAACTGCATTAGAAGACGGATATATGACGATTGAATTAGAAACTCCATGCCTTATTACTTGTATGAAGGAGTTAAATCAGCCTAGATATATGACATTAAATGGAATTATGGAGTGTTACTCCAAACCAGTGCAGATATTACGTTATTTAAAGATATTTGGGTATTTTGTGAGCAAAGAGATGGCAAGTTAATGGAGACAGACTTTGAGCTTCTCTCAGAGGGGAGAAAACTGGCGGATGAGAGAAATGCAAATCTTGTCGGTGTATTATTGGGAGACGATGTTTCCAGTCTTGCGAAAGAACTTGGCGGATACGGTGCGGATAAAGTAATCGTATGTGATTCAAAATCATTAAAAATATATACAACAGAGGCTTATGCAAAAGTTTTATGTGATGTTGTGATGGATGGAAAGCCAGAGGTGCTATTAATCGGTGCTTCCAATATAGGAAGAGATTTGGCACCAAGATGTGCAGCAAGATTACATACAGGTCTCACTGCGGATTGTACACATCTTGATATTGATATGAATAAATATGTGGACTTTTTAGACCAGTCTTCTACTATGGATGTATCTACATTAAAGTTTGATATGGGAGATATCAATTTGAAAATGACTAGACCTGCATTTGGAGGGCATTTGATGGCGACAATTATTTGTCCAAAATATCGTCCATGTATGTCTACAGTTCGCCCAGGCTTTTGGAGGCGGCGTGGTGGCAGGTTCTCGAGCGGCTGTTGACAACGGATGGTTAAATTCTTGGTATGGGTCAGGTGGCAGGATTAATTGATGAAGAACTTTCTGCTGCTGAGATTATGGAATCTATCATGACTGAATATAATGAAGTTATAAAAGAAATGACCAATTAATCATAAGCCATAATGAAAAGATAAAAATAGCAGGGCGGATTTTTTGAAATCCGCCCTCAGACTGTAGACAAAGTTGGTGCTGGAGTTTTTCTCCAGCACCACTTTTCTATG
>JAUUSJ010000246.1 GCA_030841965.1 Blautia sp. | reverse complement strand
GCTGGAGCACTGTTTGAGCGCCAAAGGCGCGAGTTTGCGGGAAGCGGCATAAATCAGCGTATGTCGAAAAATCGTGGGAACGAACGTGTTTACGGGGCATATCTCTATCTCCTCTTCCAGCGTCTCCTCCCAAAACCTCACAAAAAACCTACACCAAATGCAACATCCTCTCCGCCAACTCCACAAATCTCTCCTCGTCCGCACTGCTCAAAAAACAAACCTCCCCTTTATGATTCGGCTCATTCCTCATATCGACCTCATTTAATCGTCTTCTAAGCTCCTTCGCTGTCCCATATCCCCCATCTATAATATAGACATCTTCCCTAAAAAACGGTCTCAATCTCTCCCTAATAAAAGGATAATGCGTACACCCAAGCACAACCGCATCGATACTCTCCCTGTCAATCCCCTGAAAAAGTTTCTCGAAATACTCATCCAGCTCTCTTCCTTCTAGCACCCCTCTCTCCACGAACTCCATAAGTCCTGGACAGGGCATCGGAATAATATTCGACCCTTCCACATACTGGTCCATCAAATGATGAAACTTCTCCTCTCGTAATGTCATCGGCGTCGCCATTACAAGAATATTGGAATTCTTCTTATGTAATACCGCTGGTCTCACCGCTGGCTCAATGCCGATAATCGGTATCTGTTTATATTTCTCTCGAAGTGAAGCCGCCGCTGCACTCGTCGCAGTATTACATGCTATCACAATCGCCTTCGCTCCTCTTTCCAAAAGCATTTTTACATTTTGCTCAGAAAGTTTTCTCACCTCTTCTTTTGTCTTTATCCCATAGGGAGCATTCTTCGTATCTCCAAAGTACAAATAATCTTCGTTTGGAAGTAACTTCACCATCTCTCTTAACACACTAATTCCACCTAAACCAGAATCAAATACTGCAACTGGTCGTTTATCATATTTCATCTCTATCGTACGCCTCCTATTTTCCTCCAAAGAGGATTTCTCTTCTTGTTCTTTCATCAATCCTTACCTAATATAGATAGCTTTTATACCTATTCATTCTATGTATAATCGCAATTATTATGAATATTTTTGAGAATTGCGGGAGCACATTGTGCGGAGCAATTCGGTATCATAGGGGTCAAAAGTTTTTTTGAACCTAGTATCATTATTATAAAATACTTAAAAAAAAGTTTCAACTACAGTATACTCTATAATTGAAACCTTTTTCCATTATAAAATTTTCCAAAAATATCCCTAAGACATCGGTCTCACTGGCGTTGGTCTCGCTGGGTCAAATACTGACTTTGCATCGAATAAGTCTTCTAGCTTTTCAGGATTATAATACATTCTATATCCATCCAGATTTCTTCTTCCCTGTCTCAAATAATTATCTGTAATCTGCACCCAATATTGATTGGAATCTACATTACAGAAATAATCAAATCCCACACTCTTTAGGTACTCATATCTCGATCCAGAATACTCATGCCAATCTCCAATCTCGGCACCAAACGGATAAATCATGATATCTGTCTCTCCGATAATCGGCTCCACCGTCTGCTCCCATTTATCCGTATCTCTTTGAAATGCCTCCCAGCTAACAGTTCCCAAATCTATATG
Source organism: Blautia sp. (assembly GCA_030841965.1). GTDB lineage: Bacteria > Bacillota > Clostridia > Lachnospirales > Lachnospiraceae > JAUUSJ01. The sequence goes on along the minus strand of JAUUSJ010000246.1, from coordinate 2,329 downwards.
TCCATAACTATGGCTTGCAAACTCCCAGCCGTCGTCACGAATAGCCTGAGCTACTTTCTTCGCCATCTCGACATCCTTATTATAATCTCCAAAATATGTCTTCTCAGGAGTATTCTCATAATCTGGGTCTGTGCGATATCCAAGCACACCGTTATACCCTGTCAATGCTAAAATTCCCTTCGCACCGTGATAAGAAAAATCAGGATGCTCCTCGATAAAACTATCTAAAAGAGGAAGCACATCATAATCTCCAATAGAGACTGTTCCATCATCATTCTTATACTCATTCTTAATCTTCCCGGTCTCCTCGTCAATCAGAAGTCGCGTCGCAAATCCGTCGCCCTCCATATACTCATAATAACTCACGTCATCTTGAGATAGAACAAAAGCCTTCTTCCCCTCTGGAAGCAAAATCTCCTTCTTCTTCATGACTTCATTGCCATTCTCATCCGTCTCTATCTCAGCCATGTCGCGAAGACTAACGAGCACATATCCCTTCTCATACATACTCTCCATGATCTTATTAAACTCATCAATCGTCGTCATAACCTGATTATAATCATCCTGCTTATAATCCCCATCAAAACATTTTGAAGTATCCTTTATCAATGTATGAAAGAATATATGTGTCACCTTATCCAAAGGATAGGAGACGCATTCTGACTTTAACTGTCTATACTCTTCTGCCTTATCCTGCAATGTGGAACTGCTTGCATAATCAGGAAGCTCCTTCAATACCTCTATCGCCCCATCATAGTCATACATAGCAGCCAGCTTCTCTGCCTCTTCGAGCGCAGCCTTTTGGTCTGAGGACGCAAAAATACCAAGACCACTTGTAATCCCAGAGCCTAGATTATTCCTCGCATATCGAATTCCCCTCACTCCTACAAATAATCCCGCTCCAATCAAAATAGCTAATCCTAATACAATTCCTGCCATCTGAAGAGTCGTTCCACTGTTTCTTTTTCTCATTCTTCTGCGGTATCTTCTTCGCATTTCTCTTTTTTCTCCCTTTCAGCATTATTTTATCCCCAAAGTGAATATCAGCGAATATCATCCCGTCGCCAATCTCTCTCCAAAATTATACGACATAATCTTACTAATTACAACTATTTCTCATGCTTTTTTTTATTTTCTCCCTTTTAACCATAAAAGGCTGAACTTTCACATTTTCCCTTCCTACTGACATTCCGACGGCTAAAGCCAGTGGGATTGCGATAACCTTATTTCAAAGCGAAAAATCCAAAATTATAAGCTATAAACATACAACAATTCCACCGTCACATGCGTAGAGACTGCTCACTCCCCATGTCTCTATAATATCTATCTTCTTAATCTTAGCGAGGGAAAGAAATTGCTCCTTCACCTTCTGCGCTCTCTCTAGACAATTACAGTGAGCAATCACAATTTCCTTATCTTCGATTCCTTTTGTCTCCTCCACAATCAATTCCACCATCTTTATAAGCGCCTTTTTCATGCCTCGAAACTGTGATTTTTTTATAATCTCCCCCTCATCTGTGGATGCCATAATCGGCTTAATATTAAGCGTTCCAGCTAATAATGCCTGCACCTTTGAGAGACGACCATTTTTTCTAAGAACATCTAATGTCTCTAAGACAAAATACGTATGTTGCTCGCTAATATACTCCTCCACTTCCCTGACAATCTCCTCGAAAGCTTTGCCCTCCTTAGCCAAACGCTCAATCCTTTTCGCTATCAAATACTGTCCCGAGGAGGCAGATTTTGAGTTGAAAATATGGATTTTTTTCTCTCCATACTCTTCAATATAAAGCTTCTTTGCGAGTTCGGCGCTATTATAAGAACCACTTAAATTAGCCGACAACGTTACAACATAAATCTCATCTGCTCCCTTATATGCCTCCATATATATTTCTGGGGCAGAGCAGGCAGATTTTGCGCCAGTTTTACATACCCTCACTTTATCTAAAAAATCTTTTTGGTCAAAATTGTCATCATCTATAATCTCATCATCATCCACCAAAAGAGTTAATGGTATGGAAATAAAATATTCTTTTTCTCTATCTTCCTTTGTTAAATCTGTGCAACTATCACACACTATTTTATATCTCATTGTTTTCCTCCTAAACTGCATAACATAGTTTTGATTACTATTTATGATAGCATACTATGTCTGAAATGAAAAGAGGTAAGTTCTTCTTTTTCTGTGCATTTTATGTTAAACTATTGTATAATATTCTATTTTTGCTCTTGGAGTAAAAATGAGGTATTTTAAAAATGTTGGAGAGAGACGCGGATAGAGGAGAGAGGTATATCCCCCTCAAACACGTTCGTTCCCACGATTTTTCGA
>JAUUSJ010000245.1 GCA_030841965.1 Blautia sp. | reverse complement strand
CAAAAATCAGCGTATGTCGAAAAATCGTGGGAACGAACGTGTTTTTGGGACATATCCCTGCCTCCTCTCTCCGCGTCTATTATCCAACACCCGTCAATCTATATATACTCCCTCTCCCCTACACATAAATATAATCACTCATCACCGGCTGTAGATTCATCTTAAGCAAATCATGATAAACCTCATCCACATCACGTCCATCTGATATCTCGAACTGCTCATCTCCTTTATCCTCTATCTCCTCCACATGGCTTCCAATTCCTGTACTAACTCCAGCTGAAATCTTCGTCGCCGCGATATTCATCAAATTATCCCTCACTCTAGCACATTCCCTAGTAGAAACCGTAATACTCGCAAACGGCATAAACAGTCGATACGCACAGACAATCTGCAATAGCTGTGCCTCATGCACATCCTTCGGATTAATTTTATCATTATTGATAATTGGTCGAAGTCTCGGACAAGAGAACGCAATCTCCGCATGAGGATATTTTCTCTGCAAAAGATAAGCGTGAACTCCCGTCGCAAACGCATCCTTCCTAAAATCATCCAATCCTAAAAGCGCTGCAAATCCGACACCTCTCATACCACCCTTTAACGCTCTCTCCTGTGAATTTAAGCGATATGGGAAAATTCTCTTATGCCCAGCTAAATGCAATGTCTCATACTTATCTGAATTATAAGTCTCCTGAAATACAGTGACATAATCAACTCCACATTTATGTAAATACGCATACTCATTTGAGTTCATCGGATAGACCTCAACTCCGATAACCTTAAAATACTTTCTCGCAATTTTACACGCCTCTCCAATATATTCCACATCGGACATTTTCTTGCTCTCACCTGTCAAAATCAATATCTCCTGAAGCCCCGTCTTGGCAATCGCCTCCATTTCTCTCTCGATTTCCTCTGTATTCAGCTTTGCTCGCTGAATTTTATTATGACAGTTAAATCCACAGTAAATACAATAATTTTCACAGTAATTTGCGATATAAATCGGAGTAAACATATAGACGGAATTTCCAAAATGCTTTTCCTTTTCTCTTTGTGCCGCCTGCGCAATTTCCTCCAAAAATGGAAGAGCCGCCGGAGATAAAAGAGCCGCAAAATCTTCTACCGAGCGATTTTCTGTCGCAATCGCCCTCTTTACATCCTCAGCCGTATATTTCGTATAATCATACGCATCCATCGCAGTAATAACCTGCTCCATAATATCAGAATCCTCAAGTACTTCCATATCATCCAAATATTTCATATGGTCTATCCGATTTTCCTTCTGATGTTCTCGAATCTCATCATTTAAAATACTCTCATTAATATAACCTTTTTCACTCATAACCGTTTCTCATTTCCTTTCCATTGACAATCATACTAAACTGGCATGTCTGCTAACCTGCTTTTGCTTCTGCTTTCGCCGCTACCGCCTGCAGTCATACCAACTTGCAATATACCAAACTGATATGTCTGCTAACGCAGACATCCATCCATGAAAGGTGATTGCTCCGCATCTGATGCTCTCGCAATCACCAGCCGTATTCCCACTTCAAGCTACTGCTCTATTCCTGAATAAATCCTGTCAATGGAGAGGACGCACTCGCACCTTTTTCCATCACGCGTCCAAGCCCAGAAAGATAAGCCAAACGCCCTGCCTCAATCGCCTTTTTAAATGCCTCCGCCATCGCTGGGATATCTCCCGCCGTGGCAATCGCTGTATTTGCCATCACTGCTGCTGCTCCCATCTCCATCGCCTCACAGGCCTGGGAAGGCTTTCCAATACCCGCATCAACAATAATTGGAAGGTCAATCTCATCAATCAAAATCTGAATAAAATCTTTTGTACAGATTCCCTTATTCGACCCAATCGGTGCTCCAAGCGGCATAATACAGGCAGCCCCCGCATTTGCCATATCCCTCGCCGCATTCAAATCTGGATACATATATGGCATAACAACGAAGCCCTCCTTCGCCAGAATCTCTGTCGCCTTCGCCGTCTCATAATTATCTGGAAGAAGATATTTGGAGTCACGGATAACCTCAATCTTCACAAAATCACTCTCACAAATTTCCCTTGAGAGTCTCGCAATACGAACCGCCTCATCCGCATTTCTAGCTCCTGATGTATTTGGAAGAAGTGTCACTCCCTCTGGAATATAATCCAAAATATTCGCCATTCCACCCTCATTGGCACGTCTAAGCGCAAGCGTAATAATCTGTGCCCCCGCATTTTTTACTGCCGCCTGAATAAGGTCAAGAGAATATTTTCCTGAACCCAAAATAAATCTAGAACTAAATTCATGACCTCCAAGTACAAATGTATCTTTCATTTTCTTTCACCTATTTCCTTTCCTGAAACATCCCAAAATATATCTTATATCTTTTTTCTTATTTTACTTTTTATCCATCCTACTTTCATTCATAACTAGGCTCAGACACTCCCACCTTCCGCCACAAAAAGAAAAACGCTCTTTCCCATCACAGCAGATAGTTAAGACTGGATAATCAACTCTGTAATCAAATTTGCCTCATGGGCGGCACAGATAGCAACTCGAGGCGCCATCAATCCAAATCCCTCTCTCATCTCACTCACTTCATCTCCACAGAGGTAGAAGTTTTTCATAATCTGTCTCGTCACAATATCATTGCTCTTTCCATACCCCGCCATTCCCGACGCAGCGACAAGTTTTTTCTCTGGAAACTGCTCTAAAATTCCATTGACAAGCATGGATTTACATTCCGGCACATCAAATGCCTCGCAAATAATATCATCCTCTGAAAAAAGCTCTGAGAGATTCTCCTCCGTCACCCTAACACAATCCGTGCGAATATCCGCATACGGCTGTATCGCCAAAAGCTCCTCCTTCAAAGCCTCCGTTTTATATCTACCAATATGATGAACAAAATATTGTTGACGATTCAAGTTTGTAATATCCACCCTATCAAAATCAATCAGATGTAAATGTCCAACTCCAATCCTAGTGAGATAAAACGCCACATTAGAGCCAAGACCTCCAAGCCCTGCAATTGCAACCCTAGCTTCATTTAATTTTTCCTGTACTGGCTTTGAATGTCGCATAATGAGAGCCTCTTGTATCTCCTCCCTCGTTAATTGTGCCTTATCCATCCTATCATCAACCTCCTCCGACAAAACTTACTACCTCCAACACATCGCCACTATGAAGGATAACTTGCCCATAGGTTCTCTTTGGAATAATCTCTCCATTTTTCTCTACAGCAATGCGAGTTGTCTTATAACCTTCTTTTTCCAAAAACTGTAAAACTGTCATCTCCTCTTTCAGCTCCACTTGTCTTCCATTTACTGTAATCATGTTTCCTCCTTTCCGTCGAGAGTCTCCCCGTCTGTATATCTGGACAAATGAGCTTTTTCATCTGTGCAGATGATTGTCGGAGTTTTCTTCCTCTATGAAAGCTGATTGCTCCGCAGTATATTGCTCTCGCAGTCATCAGCTGTATTCATACTAAAAAAGAGTTCACAAAGTAATACACCCGTGGTGGTGCACCCCTTCATGAACTCTCATTCACTCTCAACTTATCCTATATGTAATTTTCCCTGATTATTCCTGCTCAAATGAAAAAAGAGAGATGCCAAACATCTCTCGAAACTTTCATCACTATGTTTCCTACGTTGGCATTATCCAAATCAGGTATATGGGTCGAAGTTTCCAACTTCCTCTCAGCCTGTATACAAGCTCCCCGCTTTTATCTATCATGGTGTCACAAAAAAGCGACATATCCATTTACAGTCCTTATTATAACCCTAACTCTAAAACTCGTCAAGTTTTTTTTGATTTGAAATAGTATAGTTTTTTTAGTATATGAATAATTTTGGTATAATTAAGACAGATGCGAAGAGAATGGGGATAGACGCGAAGAGAATGTGAGACAGACGCGAAGAGAGTCCAGGGATATGTCCTCTAAAAACACGTTCGTTCCCACGGTTTTTCGACATACGCTGAT
>JAUUSJ010000244.1 GCA_030841965.1 Blautia sp. | reverse complement strand
GGCAAAGCTAAGTATATCGAAAAATCGCTCCACTCTCTATCGTTTTCGGCGCATAGCCCTTCTTACTCTCTCGGCTGTGTATTGATAGAACAATTAAGGATGTCATTATTCTTTTGTAATTGAATGAGAAAATTATACCAATTTATATTTTTAAAATCTTCTGTTCTCCCAATAGGATTTCTCAATTTACCCATATATATTCTCCTTTCTAGCCAGCACGTAGATACCAAGTGTAAACTCAAAAGTACATTTTTTACCATCCCTTTTTATACACCTTACGTTTATGTTTTCTCTTGCGAGCTATCCTCTCATTTATTTTTAGTCTTTGAAATAAGATAATAGATATGATAAGACACAAAATTAATATCAATACAGCTGGCCATATTTGATAAGACACTCCTTCATACTTCCTTCCACATAATGGGTCCCCGATAATCATAGCCGCCTTTATCGGAAACCAGTTCAACAATTTTCCTTCAAATGTTCCAAAATATCCATAAAGAAAGGAAACTGCCACACCCACAAGATTTCCATCGAAAATAGTATTCACAATAATAATCGGGAGAATCGCGATATAAATCAAAAAATTACATAATAAAATCTGCCATCCTCCAACCGTTATTACTTTTATATCCATACCTGGAAATCCTAAAAAAACATTCGATATCACAGTAAATATCAGATTACAAATACTGTAAAATAATGTCAAAATAAACACAATTACCATTTTTGCCATAAATAGTTTCTTATAGGATAAAGGAATTACTAATATTGATTTTAATGTATTATCCGTCACCTCTCTTCCAATGAGAAATGTTGCTGTCAAAACAATAATAATAGGAAAAAAATAACTACAATTATTGCTTATCACTTGATGTACATAGTATCTAAAACTCCATCCCTCTGCTGTACTTGCCGTAGAATAGAAATAAGCTAAAAAAACCGATAATGCTGACATCACAACGCCTGCCTTTACTATATAGTAACGTTTTATTTTCATGATTTCAGCTATTATATTATCTATCTCCATTTCAATCACCTCGTCCATTTTTTATAGAATCTAAATATAAGCGATAAACATACTATCATTGTCACGCCTAATAAAAATACCGTATGAAAATTTGATGCAAAAAATGATTTCGCTTCCTCACTTATATTATCTCGAATAATACGATTAGCTAATTGTCCACTTATCCAATTCATTACACAGATAACTGGAAAAAAATTCACTATTTTTGCAATCACCCCTCCTGTTGATGAAGCCCCCACTATGCACCAGTTAAATATACAATAGAAAAAAGCAAATAATATAGAAATCATATAGCTTCTATTAAAATAAATTAACAATACAATAATGGGCAATGAAGCAATACAAATGCCACCTCCCAATATTACACTATATATCAATTTAAACAGTAGGTCATATGGTTCGCCAGCATCCAATAAAATAGTATAAAAAACCAAAAATATCATATTGGTCAAACTATATACCACGCTATAAATTAACAATACAATTAATTTTGATAAAATTAATTTTTCTGTTGCCACTGGCACTGTTCTAATATTTTTAAACGTATCTGCATCTCGTTCCTTGAAAAAAAGAAGTATTCCCAAAACTCCTATTAAAAATGGTTCAAAAAAAATCATGCCATATCCAAACATCATTGTATAAGATAAATCAAATCTCATTCGCAAGTATCTCGTACTTTGTTCCCCATTCATTCCCACCTTTATACTCGCCGCCACTAATAGCGGAAAAAAAGCAGAAAGAGCAATGATTACAGGAATTATTTTTTGGCGTTTCATTTTTTCAAATTCACATATAATTAAATCAACCAATCCCTTTCCCTCCTGTAATTCTTTTAAAATAATCTTCTAATGTTTCTTCGCAAATGGAAGCTTCATATATATCTATCCCCTCCTGAACAAGCATACGTATCATATCAGGCATGGCTAAATTGGACCGTGGTATTATTATCTCTCCTTCCTCTTCTATCTTACACTCCGAAATCCCAAAATATCTGTCAAGAAACTTTGATGCATATTCTGGATTAGAAACTTTAAATAAAATATGTTTATTACTTTTTTCCTCCAAATCTTTTATTGTACCTTCCTCCAACAAGACTCCTCGCTCAATAATTCCTATATCATCTGCAAGCATAGCAATCTCTGATAAAATATGGCTTGAAATTAATATCGTCTTTCCGTTTTCCTTGCATAACGCTCTAAGAAATTCTCGAACTTCGGCTATTCCTATCGGGTCAAGTCCATTTATCGGCTCATCCAAAATCAAAATATCTGGATTATGCATAATTGCTAAAGCTATCGCCAACCTCTGCTTCATACCCAACGAATATTGAGAATATAATTTTTTATCTTCAAAAGATAACCCGACTAACTCGAGAGCACTCTTTATCACCTCAACATTTCGTATCTTCCTCAATCTCGCAAAAATTTTTAAATTTTCTGTTCCTGTCAGATTTGGATAAAATCCAGGGCTCTCAATCATAGAACCAATATGTGGTAAAATTCTTTGGGCATTTTCATGCAGAGACTTTCCAGAAAACAAAGCTCTTCCTCTTGTCGGTTCAATTAAATTTAAGAGCATTTTCATCGTAGTTGTTTTTCCCGCTCCATTTCTTCCAAGAAGCCCATATATTGTTCCTCTTCTGACATGTATATTTAAATTAGAAACACAGATTTGTTCATCATAAATCTTAGTTATATTCTTCGTTTCTATTGCAAAATAATCCATCTTCATTTCCCTTTCCAATAAATTTCAAGATTGCTCCATATATGCTTTATAAGATAATCTACTGATTTCCTATATAATTTGAACTCTTTTATCAACTTTTTAAATTTACTATATTTGTATTATAATACTTATACCTTATATTAACCTTATATAAGCCTTATATTTACCTTATATTAACTTTACACTAGTTTACAACTTTTGAACTTTTCTAAATCTAGACAAGATATATCTATTAGTCAATCTCATATTTATCTCCTATGCAATCTTTTTCTTGTCTCAAAAACGACATCTCAGTAGAACAAAGAAATAGAAAACTTTTCTGTTTTGAAAAAATGGGAAACATCTGTAAAAACATTCCTCGAGTTTCAGTTAAAAAATCAAGAGAATAAAAAACACCTAGAAGAACACACCTATAAGAACACACCTAGAATTACGGCTGAAAAGCCCAAAAAAATAGAAAACACCTACAAAAATATGTCTATAATTACGACAATAACATGAAATTTTTATGATAAAAACACAATAAAAATCTGATTATCCGCTAAAACACAGTATCTATCAGCATTTTCAAGGAAATAAACACATCAATTTACTACTTATTTACTACTAACGAATGAGCCTTGATACGCAAGTTTTCCTAGATATGCAAAGATATGGTACAGCACATCAGTATTGAAACAAGAAAAAATTGAATAACTTATAGACTATGGAACGCCTAACATGACGTTCCTTTTCTATTTTCAGCCGTTCTTATTGGACGGCTATTTTATTACCCGAATGAAAGGAGCATTAGATTTATGAAAAAGACATTGAAACGATTGTGTACGGGCTTCTTAGCTCTTGCAACTGTCGTTACTGCTTTACCGACTACACCCGTTCATGCAGAAAGTAAGCAATACTGGACGGAGTCAAAAGAGCGTGTCGGTATCGTTGAAAAAGTAATGAATGACGGTTCGATTGGTTCTACCTTTAATGAGGGACATTTAACCGTTGAGAGCGAGGACGCTTACTGTATTGACATTAACACAGACTTTAAGAATGGTTACAAGACCAGAGCTGACGCAAGCTCACGCATGAGTATCGACCAGATAAGCGACGTTGCCTTATCTATCGAATATGTAAAACAGTACACAGACAGTCACAGCGGAATAAGCAAAAATCACGCTTACCTTTTAAGACAGCTTGTAGTCTGGCAGAGATTGAGCGTACATCTTGGCTGGCAATGTGATAACGTGCGA